>JAYVDN010000301.1:0-4740 GCA_043749385.1 Polaromonas sp. | reverse complement strand
TGTCGCCGCGTTCCTGGGCTCGCGCAATCATCGACAGGGCCGGGCGGTCTTTCACGCTGCCAGCCGGGTTGTTGCCCTCCAGTTTGCCCAAAATCACATTATTTTTCGCCGCATTGGCGGCTGCGCCGATGCGCTGCAAACGCACCACAGGCGTTTTGCCAATCGCATCTTCAATCGTCGGGTAGGTATTTTTAGAATTCATACCCCGTAATGTGCCATAATTCGAGGCTTAGCACATCGCGTCGGTGTCGCAAACTCACATCAGCCGGAGTGGCGAAATTGGTAGACGCAGCAGACTCAAAATCTGCCGATTGAGAGATCGTGCCGGTTCGATTCCGGCCTCCGGCACCACGAACAAGCCCGCGAAGGTTCATTACCTTCCGGGCTTTTTCATTTCCCCTTTGAAAACACCTGATTCACAGTGCGCTAACGTCCATTGCAGTGTAGCAGCATCCGGGGGTATGTGGGGGTACTTTTGGGGGTAGTTTTTGAAAAATTGGGGGTATATGGCACCTAAGCTATGGGCGGTTTTAAGCCTGTTTTATGGGCTGTTTTGGGTACCCCCCCTCCTAAACTTGTGCACGCAAAAATCTAGCTAAGCGATCGGTTTCCGGCTGTGAATGGCTAGACTTTTGACCCACCCCCATACTGACGAAGGCACCAGGCGGGGCGGGCGGGCTGTGTAGTGAGCACCTTTTAGGCCATGGCTGCGTGCCTGCAAACTCGGGTTGCGGCGCTTAACAGACGTGGGCAACGTGGGCAAACTCAAAATCGGGCTGTAGCCCTTTATCCATGCGGGTTTCCAGCCCACGCATTTAACGTGGGAAAACCTAAAACGACTGTGGGCAACGTGGGCAACTGTGTCCGCAGCCGTCCATTACGGATAAGGAGGGGATACAAGCGCGAGAAAGCGGGGGGTATAAACCACCGCATTGGGGGTATGTCCTGCAAAGGTAAGGCCAGCCAGGCGGGCAGTTGCTGGCATGGCGGTGTAGTCGTCTATTTTGGAAAATGCAGCGCGAAAGCAAACCCCACGCACGCGGCCACCGCCGCCGCGCCGCCTGCCTTGGGGTTTACTCAGTCACGTCTAGGATGCTGGCTTTCAGCTTAATCACCATGGTGTTGCCCATGCCAGGCAAACGCTCACGGCGGGCAAGGTGGCCACCAGTGGCAGGCTCTAGGTGCCCTTTGTCGCGTAGCAGGCGCTTCACGGCCATGGGGTCAAAGCCTTGGCACAGCTCTTTATCGAACACCTCGGGGAACACAAAATACTCCACAGCGGTTTGCTCTGCATCACCATCGCTAATGCGTTCGCCATACTCGCGCTGGTGGTCTGCATTGGCTTTGATGGCCTTGCCATCGGGTGTGACCATGCGGCGATAGCCCGCCCGTGACAGCGTGTTGGGCGCGTGGTCGTCACCCGCTCTGTGCCACCACGTAAAGCGGCCTGCCCCGTGCAACTGTATGAAGCTGCGCACCTGTGCCAGCATGGTGTATTCCTCTGCGTTGCCGTTGCCACCGCGTGCCGACAGCCAGGCATCAAAGCAGGCCTTTGCCGCCCGGGTGGCTTCGCCCTCTGGCCAGCCGGTTAGCCCCGCTGTGGTGGCCAGTTCGCCCGCCGCTGCTACCAAAGCAAAGCGCCCGCCCACGCGGTGCACTTGCCCGCTGCTACCTGTGGGTATCCAAGCCCCTGCAATCGCGTCTATGGCCTGTTTGGTGCGCTGGGCTATGCCGTCTTGCGTCTCGATCACATGCTGGATAAACGCCGTGCCTGCGCTGCCATAGTACCTAGCCGCTGCTCGGGTGGCTACATCGCTAAACGCAGCGCCGCTGTCTATGCCGTGCAAGGTTTCAAAGGCACCCAGCCCCGCGCCCGCATCCGCTGGTATGTCGCACATGCGCAGTTCCTGCCCGGCTCTGGCACGCTTGCCACCTTCTGCCATGTGCTGTGCCAGGCCTATTTCACCAGCACTTAAAAACAGCAGTGTCCAACTGAGCCGGGGCTTGGGCAGCGCGGTGCGTGCTGCCCGTGCTTTGCTCTGGCCATTGCCCAGCATATAGGCCACTTCCCCGGCTTGTTTGGGGTCTATCTGTGCCAGTTCGTCTAACACCAGCAAGGCATCGCAGTGCTGGGCTGCAATGCTCTCTATGGCGTTGTCTGTGGCACGCCAGCGCTGCATATAGCTTTGCCCACCAAACACCGAAGCGGCCACCCGTAGCGCGGTGGTTTTGCCGCTGCTACTGTCACCCCTAAAGTGAAAGCCACCGGATTCACCACCCACCCAGCGCAGCAACACGCCCGCAAAGGCGCAGCTCACGCTAAAGGCCAGGCGGCTATTGCCCACGCACAGGGCGGCCACCTTGCTACGCCAGAGGTCTAGCGTGCCAGCGGTGCGAAAGGTGTTTTCCATGGCGCTATCGCTTTGGTAAATCACCCGTTCACCCTCTGCGCTGCCAATGGTCTGCTTGGGCAGCACATACACCTTAGCCCCGCTCTCTGCGGTGTGCCAGCCTGTGCGGTCGGTACAGCGTGCCCATGCCTGTGGTTTGCGGCTTTGAATGTACTCTGTGAGCCGCGCCTTGGCAGCGCTGCCCGTTTGAATGCGCAACCCCAAGTTCAGCAGCGCGGCGCGGTATTCATTGCCGTCACCCGACAACATGCGGGCGGGCATAGGCCATTGCTTGGCATGGTGCAGTGGGTCTTTGAACTCCAACAGATACCCGAAGCCATTGCCTTCAAAATCTCGCGTGCCCGCGCTCACGTCTAGGCGCGAACACAGCAGCATGGGCGGCTTGGGTTTGCCTTCAAAGTCACGGCCACAAAACCATACGCCGTTGTCTCGCACTTGGAAGGGGTCGTTATCGGTGTGCGATTCAGCACCATGGCCAGGTGCATCGCTGTGCACGTCACTGGCCATGGGTGAAGATTCCGCACCCTTTTTGGTAGCAGTATTTTGCTGTGAGGTTTGCAAGCTGTGTGTATCAATGGCGGCCTGCACTTGGGCACGCACTGCCTCTAGCCCCGCCCGTTGGTGCAAGTCGTTAAAGTCGCTTTCACCAGCCAGCAAACCAGCGGGGAACACGGCCACGCCCTTCACGGCTTGCGCGGCGGCGGTGGCCCTTTCTTTGCCAGCGTTGCGGCCTGTGGTGGCCTGCGTGTCGGCATCATCATCGCCACACAGCACCAGCGCAGCGCCGGGGTAAGCGGCGCGTAGGTTGCCGGCCACGGCTTTCAAATTGCCAGCGTCAAAGGCACAGGCCACCGGGTAGCCCGTGGCCTGGTGCAGGCTGGCAGCGGTAGCGTAGCCCTCTGCTATCAGGATAGTAGCTGCTTGCGCATTATTTGATTGGACTACACCCAGTAAATGCCACAAGCCCGACTTGCGGCCACCCCTCATAAACAGCTTGTCGCTCCCTTGCGCGGGCTTGGTGGGCAAGATGGTTTGCACATTCCACAGCGTGCCTACCGCGTCACGCAAGGGCACTAAAACCGCCCCGTTAGCCTCATAGCGCACGCCATACCCCTGTACGCCTTTGCGCACCAGGTAGGGGGCTGCTACGGCCTGCGCTGTGCCATCACTGCCCTGCGCCAGGCTATCGGTGGCCTTGCCCCAGCGCTCTACGGCCTGCGCAGCAGTAGCGGCGTGCTGGGCAGCGGTGGCCTCACGGTCACGCAGTGCAGCGGCGGCGCGTTGCTGGGCTTGCTGCTTTAGTTGCTCCGGGCTGGGTACATGTACGGGTGACAGACTGTCACCCCTAACAAACCCGTTTTGCTGCGCTTCATGTAGCAGCGTGGCGATGGTCACGCCGCCGCCGGGCTTAATGCTTTTCCAAGTGTATATAGCAGAGGCTGCGTTGTAACCGTCTGCGGTGCTGCTCCATTGGTCAAATAGGGCAAAGCCCGTATCGTCCGGGTACTCGCTTTTGATGGCCATGCCTATGCGTGCCCAGTCGTCACGCGGTAGGTTGGCTGGTAGATGGGTGAGAGCGGCGCGGATTAGCTCGGGGGTGATGGTGTGGTTCATTGTTGTTCTAGGGGTAACTCAGACTGACGGTCATCTTTAACGCGCAGCACGTACAAGCCCACCCAGTTCGCAGTGCCATCGGTATTAACTTGCTGCGTCTCTAGCGTGTCAATCTTGTGCGTTTTGCGCAGCTCATGGATCCGTGCTCGCGGGTCTGGGGCGTTGCAGTCCACACGTAATTGGGCCTCGGTAGCAGGGCCCAATTGCAAGCGTGCAAGGATGGCACCGCGTTGTATGACCGTGCCGTTATACAGGCGCGGCGTGGGTAGGGTCTGCATTAGCTGCTCCTTGTGGGCGTAGTGCTTAGCTCTCGCAAGTTGCCAGGCACGGATTCGGCAAGCACTTCGCCTGTTTCAGGGTCTGAGACCCGCAAAATGCCAGGGGAAAATAACCGTACCATCAACGCTCTACCACCAAGGCGGGGCATTCGTTTTTCAAACAATGGTTTGCAAATGTGCCGCTCTGCAAAGTCCGCAGCTTCTATCAGTCGTTGCGCGGCGGCGCTGGTAGCCGCTTGCTGGGTGCGTTCGGTAGGGGTCATTTTGCTGCCCTTGTGCTGGCTTGGATTTTTTCCTGAACCCAAGCAGTAATGGCCTGAGCATCCCAACAAACTGCCCTACGGGAAAGTTTGATGCTTTTTGGAAATTGGCCTTTGGCCTGTAGCTCGTAGATGGAGCTTTTTTTCAGCCCCGTTATAGCCTCTACGCTTGGTAAG
>JAYVDN010000300.1:0-3626 GCA_043749385.1 Polaromonas sp. | reverse complement strand
CCGTGGTTCCAGTCCGTGGTACTCGGCCGCGCGGTGCCTTACACCGGTACATCCAAGCTGCGCTACGAAGTCATGTCCCCTGAGCAGGTGGTCATTTCTGTAGCCAACCGCCACAGAGTACAAAACCACATCGAAGGCGTGCATGCCGTCGCCACCACCTTGGCAGCCGAAACCGCCACCGGTATGGTGATGGGCATGAATGTGCGCGACGACTGCGTGCCTGTGGTCAAAGACATGCGCGTGCAGTTTAAAAAGCGCGGAATGGGTGCCATGCGCGCCGTGGCCACCCTCACGCCCGAGCAGCGCGCTTTAATGCAAACGACAGACAAGGGTGAAGTGACCGTGGCCGTGGTGGTGACCGACGAGTCGGGTAACCAGCCCGTTGAATGCGAATTTATCTGGGCTTGGATTCCGTCCAAGCGGCCAGCCAAAGTGGCCGCGCCGAGTGCGGCTTAAGTCAGTCAACCAAACTTGCAGGACAGCCCCACTACGAACGCACATAGCCCAGTAGCGCTGTCCTCAACCGATTACATAAGGAATTTCACCATGGCCAAACAAGTTCAAGAAGCCTACATCGTTGCCGCTACGCGCACGCCCATCGGCCGTTCGCATAAGGGCTTTTTCCGCAATACCCGGCCCGACGATCTGTTGGCAACGGTTTTAAGAAGCGCGCTAGCCCAAGTGCCCGGCCTTGACCCGGCCAGTATCGAAGACGTGATCTGCGGCTGCGCCATTCCCGAAGCACAACAGGGCTTGAACGTCGCCCGAGTAGGTGCAGTGCTGGCAGGCTTGCCCAAGAGCGTGGGCGGCATCACCGTCAACCGTTTTTGCGCATCGGGCATCAGCGCGGTGCAAATGGCGGCTGACCGCATTCGCGTAGGCGAGGCCGATGTGATGATTGCCGCCGGCACCGAGAGCATGAGTATGGTGCCGATGATGGGCAACTCGCCCAACCTGTCGCCCAACATTTTTACCGACACCGAGAATGTAGACAACTACGGCATCGCCTACGGCATGGGCCTGACGGCTGAAAAAGTCGCCACGCAGTGGAAGATCAGCCGCGCTGCGCAGGACGAGTTTGCCTATCACAGCCACATGAAGGCCTTGGCCGCCATGAAGGCAGGCCACTTTGCCGCTGAGATGACCGCCGTAGAAGTAACCGAGCGCAGCGTAGATTTAAACAGCGCCGAAGTGACCACCAAAACCCGCAGCGTGAACCTGGACGAAGGTGCACGACCTGATACGACGATTGAAGGCCTGGGCAAACTCAAAGCCGTGTTCTCTGCGCGTGGCTCCGTCACCGCGGGCAACAGCAGCCAAACCTCGGACGGCGCAGGCGCCCTGATCTTGGTGAGCGAGGCCGCGCTCAAGCGCTACAACCTCACTCCGTTGGCCAAGTTCAGCAGTTATGCGTCACGGGGCGTGCCACCGCACATCATGGGCATTGGCCCGATAGAGGCTATCCCGGCTGCGCTTAAATACGCAGGCCTCAAGCATTCCGACATCGACTGGTTCGAGCTGAACGAAGCCTTTGCTGCGCAGTCTCTGGCTGTGATCAATACGCTGGGTTTAGACCCGTCGAAAGTCAACCCCATGGGCGGCGCGATTGCGCTGGGCCACCCGCTGGGTGCTACGGGAGCGATTCGCGCAGCCACCGTGATCCACGCACTGCAACGCAATAAGCTGAAATACGGCATGGTGACCATGTGCGTAGGTATGGGGCAAGGCGCAGCGGGTATTTTTGAGCGGGTATAGTCGCCTAGAGCACATTTCACATGTGTTTTAGCGTTGTAGCCCCCTAGAATGATGCGGGAGCAGCTACGTAATATGTAGCATTGACTTCACCCATAGCACTACAGCCATGCCCACCCCATTCGATTTAGACCAAGCCGTAGCATTGCATAGCACGGCACCAGGCCACTACACAGGCGCAACCCAAGCCGCGTGGCAAAACATGGTGGGGCCGTTTGGCGGCATCACCGCAGCCAATATGGTGCAAGCCGTTATGCAACACCCACAGTTGCTGGGCCTACCCATTTCTCTTACCGTCAACTTCTGCGCAGGCGTGGCTGAGGGAGCGTTTGACATCGTGGCGCGCCCCGTGCGCACCAACCGCTCTACACAGCACTGGATGGTAGAGATGCTGCAAGGCGGCGAGGTAGTGACTACAGCCACCTTGGTCACCGCCGCCCGCCGCAGTACCTGGAGCAGCGACGAGACTGTCATGCCCACCGTGCCCGCACCCGAGGCCGTGGAACGCGCCAAGCCCCTGCCTTTTCCCTGGATGCAACGCTTTGACATGCGCCCCATCACGGGCGACTTGCCCAGCGTGTGGGACGGGCGCGAGTCTGACACCCTGTCGCGCCTATGGGCTCGTGATGCGCAAGAGCGCCCGCTGGATTTTGTATCCTTAACGAGCATTTCAGACTTGTTCTTCCCCCGCGTGTTTTTGCGCCGCGCCACGCGGGTGCCGATTGGCACGGTGTCGATGACGGTGTACTTCCACGCAGGGCAGGCCGAGCTGGATGCAGTGGCCAGCGGCTATTTGCTGGGTCAGGCCAGAGCACAGCGCTTTTTCAATGGATTTTTTGACCACAGCGCGCAATTGTGGTCGCAAGCTGGCACACTGCTAGCCACCACACACCAAGTCGTCTACTACAAGGAATAAACCGCCATGCCCTCTAGCGCAAACCCCAGCCCGCCCAGCAAAGGCGTCTGTTTGGTGATTGGCGCAGGCGATGCCACCGGCGGCGCAGTGGCACGGCGCTTCGCACGCGAGGGCTACATTGCCTGCGTAACGCGGCGCAGCTTGGACAAGCTGCAAGCCCTGAAAGCACAGATTGAAACAGACGGCGGCACCTGCCACGCTTTTGGCAGCGACGCGCGGGTGGAAGAAGAAGTCATCGCACTGGTAGAAAAGATAGAAACCGAGATCGCCCCCATCCAGGTGATGGTGTTCAACATTGGAGCCAATTCACCCAACAGCATCCTGACCGAGACGGCGCGCCGCTACACCAAGATGTGGGAGATGGCCTGCTTGGCCGGGTTCTTAACGGGACGTGAGGTGGCGAAAAGGATGGTGGCGCGGGCGGATGTGCCGCCAGCCAGCACCGCAGATACATCAAAAACAGGCGTACAACACAAAGGCACCATCATCTTCACCGGGGCCACAGCATCGCTGCGCGGCAGTGCGGGCTTTGCAGGCTTCTCCGGCGGCAAGATGGCGCTGCGGGCTCTCGCGCAAAGCATGGCCCGCGAGCTGGGCTCCATGGGCGTGCACGTAGCACACCCCATCATCGACGGCGCGATAGACACCGAATTTATCCGCACCCAGTTTCCCCAGCGCTACGCAATGAAGGACCAGGACGGCATCGTCAACCCTGACCATATCGCCGATGCCTATTGGATGCTGCACAACCAGCCGCGTGATGCGTGGACGCATGAGCTGGACTTGCGGCCATACATGGAGAAGTTTTGACGCCATGTTTTTCGCTATGCTTGTTAGCGCTATCCCGTTCGTTCGGGCACTGGGTTATGCCTCGCGGGATCGGGCCAGTGGCGCGCTCCGCTCCGCGGCTGTCCCCCGTGCTGGCCTAGGGCCAGCACGGGGGACAGTCGCGTAGCCA
>JAYVDN010000299.1:0-1814 GCA_043749385.1 Polaromonas sp. | reverse complement strand
CTCATAGGTGCCGTTAGCAATGTCGTCGTTCATCGCGGAGAGGTCTGGCAGGTCAAACACATCGCGCATCAGGGCGCGGCGCTCGGGGTCCATGCTGCCTTCCAGGTGGTCGTGCTCGGCAAACGAGAAGTGCACGGGAATGGGGTGGGTGCTGGTGCCCACCTCCAGGCTGCCGCCGTGGTTGGCCAGCAGCAAAGCAAACTGCTTTTGCAGATAGCCTGCATACAAGTCGGGCCGCGTGATGGTGGTCTCATACACTCCTGGGCCTTGCACAAAGCCGTAGCTGCGGCGCTTGTCTGCCGTAACGGCCCGCGCGACCGAGTGGGTGCGCAGCCGCACAAAAGGGTAGCAGGCGCGCACTTTGCTGGCTTTCAGCTCGCCCGCCACAAAGGCTTGCAGGCTAGAGCGCAGGTGCGCAATGCTGTTGTCATAAATGCGCTGTACTTGCGCCAGAGCCTGCGCGGCATCGGTGTATTGAGCGGGAGCGATGAAGGTGGGTTGTGATTGCATGGGAAATCATAACCATACTTGGCGGGTGTTTTGTATCTTCGGGTTTTTGCAGTTTCTCTACCGCCCGCGCTACGCAAGCGAACGGTTAACGCCCAGTGCCGCCGGATACATGCTTTCTAACGAGTGCAGCCATTTCCTTGGATTGTGAATCTCCCTGGCCCATCAATCCGGCAACTACTCCGAGTTTTTCGGCATCTGTACGGTGCTGATGAACCTTCCACTTGCCCACGAGTTTGTCTATGGGGATTTCGATGCCGACGATGAACTGCATGATCTGGTGAATAAAGTCTTGCTGTGCGTCAGACAATTTCCAAGGCAGCGCCTGCTTGGATTCATGTTCATGGGTCAGCTGCGTAAGGTGCTCCAGCAACCAATCTCGGTCATCTATCGCTCTTGGTATACCGTGCGCGTGGACGACAGCATAGTTCCAGGTGGGTACGACTTTACCGTGCTCGTGTTTGCTGGGATACCACGACGGGGTAATGTAGGACTCGGCACCTTGGAATATGACGACGGAGTTGCTGGTAGTAGAAAAGGATTTCCACGCTGGGTTGGCTCTGGCCACATGGCCGACTAGCGTGCCATACTTCCCACGGCGCGCGTCTAGAAGCAACGGGATGTGATTGACCACTAGTTCTCTATCGCTTTGGATGACCCATGCGCCTAAAGGATGCGCTTTGATTAGTGAGTGGAGGACTGCAAGGTCTAGCTCTTCGTGGTGTTTTGGAATGTACATGGTGGGTCGAGTTGAAAGGCAATTACTTTGGCATCGCAAGCTACTGCTCAACCATCGCCCGTTCCCGCTCAATCTCTTTTTGCAACGCTTCCACCGTAGGCAAGGTGAATTGGTATTTGGCGGCGAAGAGTTGTTGGCTTTCGCTGAGTACGGAGTAGCGGGCTACGGCAGCGTTTTTTTCTGAGCACAGGATCAGGCCGATGGTGGGATTGTCGCCTTCGACTTTGCTATGGGCTTCGTACATGCGCACGTAGCCGTCCATTTGGCCAATATCTTGATGCGTCAACTCGCCGATTTTCAGGTCAATCAGGACAAAGCATTTGAGCAGGTAGTTGTAGAAGACCAGATCAACGTAGAAGTCTTTGTCGTCAAAGCGCATGCGTTTTTGCCGGGCTACAAAGGAGAAGCCCCGACCTAATTCGAGCAAAAAGGCTTGCAGCTGGTCGATGATGGCTTGCTCCAGCTGGTTTTCTTGTAGTTGCGGTGACTGGGGCAGGTTTAAAAATTCCAGTACGTAGGGATCTTTAAGCACATCCATGGCCTGTAATGGCGCAGGGGCCTGCCGCGC
>JAYVDN010000298.1:0-7126 GCA_043749385.1 Polaromonas sp. | reverse complement strand
GTTCCAGTTTGGCGCGCTGTTTACCGATTTGAGTGTGTTTGAAAACGTGGCTTTTCCGCTGCGCGAGCATACCGATCTGCCCGAAGCGCTGATCAAAGATATTGTCTTGATGAAGCTCACTGCGGTGGGCCTGCGCGGTGCGCAAGGCCTGATGCCCAGCGAGCTGAGCGGTGGCATGGCACGGCGCGTAGCGCTGGCCCGCGCCATTGCGCTAGACCCCGAGCTGATCATGTACGACGAGCCATTTGCCGGGCTGGACCCTATTTCCCTTGGTACGGCAGCGCGATTGATCAGAGATTTGAACGACGTCTTGGGCCTGACCAGCATCATTGTGTCGCATGATTTGGAAGAAACCTTCCGTATTGCCGATCAGGTGATTGTGCTGGCCAATGGCAAAATTGCCGCCCAAGGCACACCCGATGAAGTACGCCACAGCACCGACCCTTTGGTGCACCAGTTTGTGAACGCGCTGGCCGATGGCCCAGTGCGTTTCCATTACCCTGGCAACTCGGTCGAGCAAGATTTTGGCTCGGGTGTGGTCCAAGCAAAGGCAGCGCGATGAGTTGGTACAAACCTAGCGACGTGGGTTTTTCGGCGCGCAGCCAATTGGCTGACTACGGCCATGGCGCACGCTTGTTCTGGCGCTTGCTCTGCTCTTTCGTCCCCACCTTCAAGCGCTTTGGCTTGGTGCGCGACCAGATCCACTTTTTGGGCAATTATTCACTGGCCATCATCACAGTCAGTGGCTTGTTTGTGGGCTTTGTGCTGGGTTTGCAGGGCTACTACACTTTGCAGCGCTACGGTTCATCGGAAGCGCTGGGCTTGCTGGTGGCCTTGGGCTTGGTGCGGGAACTTGGGCCTGTCGTGACGGCTCTACTGTTTGCCGGGCGCGCAGGCACGGCGTTGACGGCGGAAATTGGCCTGATGAAACGCGACGAGGTGCTCAGCTATATGGAAATGACGGCCATAGACCCGGTGCAGCGCGTGTTGGCACCGCGTTTTTGGGCGGGTGTGATTGCCATGCCTATTCTTGCCGCCGTGTTCAGCGCTGTCGGTGTGATTGGTGGCTACATCGTCGGTGTGCTGATGATTGGCGTGGACAGCGGGTCGTTTTGGAGCCAAATGCAAGGCGGCGTCGATGTCTGGAGCGATGTGGGCAATGGCGTCATCAAGAGTTTTGTGTTTGGTGTGGTGGTCACGTTCGTGGCTTTGCTGCAAGGCTTTGAGGCCCAGGCTACGCCAGAAGGTGTGTCGCGTGCTACAACACGTACGGTAGTGGTGGCGAGTTTGGCTGTGTAGGGCCTGGACTTTATTCTCACCGCTTTGATGTTTTCAATCTAAGGACAACGCAGTATGCAACGCTCTAAAAACGATTTTTGGGTGGGTTTGTTTATCTTGATAGGCGCTGCGGCGTTGCTGTTTTTAGCCCTCAAAGCAGGCAATTTGCTGAGTTTTAATTTCGACTCCACTTACAAAGTCAGCGCCAAGTTTGACAACATTGGCGGGCTCAAATCCAGCGCGGCTATCAAAAGTGCGGGTGTCGTAGTAGGGCGCGTGGAGTCGATTACTTTTGATGACAAGTCTTATCAAGCCAGAGTTAATATGGCGATGCAAAGCAAATATGCTTTTCCCAAAGACAGCTCGCTTAAGATTTTGACCAGCGGCTTATTGGGTGAGCAGTACATTGGTATCGAGGCTGGGGCTGACGATAAAAATTTAGCCGCAGGCGACGCTATTAAAAGCACCCAATCAGCGGTGGTTTTAGAGAACCTGATTTCCCAGTTTCTCTACAGCAAAGCGGCAGATGGTCCGAGCAAGGCGGCGGAAGGCCCCGGCACCGCTTCTGGGAATGGAAGTAAAAAATGAACATCAGAGTAATTGCCAGCCTATTGACAGGTGGTTTTAAAACAAGCGCTGTCAAGGCAGCAGCCAGCCGCGCCATACTGGTATTTGCCAGCGGAGCATTACTGGCAATGACGGGCTGCGCTTCCGGGCCCAATGCGAATCCCAGGGATCCGCTAGAGCCCTACAACCGCGCCATGTCCAGCTTTAACGATGGCGTGGACCGCGCCGTACTTAAACCCGTGGCGACCGCGTATGTTGCCATCACCCCCTCCCTGGTGCGTGAAGGGGTGACTAATTTTTTTGGTAACCTGCAAGACGGCTGGACTTTCGTGAACAGTGTACTGCAGTTGCGTCCTCAAAAAGCGATGGAAAGTATCACGCGCTTTTCGATCAATACATTTTTTGGTTTGGGTGGCCTGCTCGACATCGCCGGCGAGGCGGGTGTCCCCAAGCACAACGAAGACTTGGGCAAAACGCTAGGACGTTGGGGTGTGCCGTCAGGGCCCTATCTGGTCTTACCCGTTTTGGGTCCGTCTACCGTGCGTGATGCTTTGACGATCACCGCGGAAACCGCCTATGACCCGGTATCGAAAATCAACCCCGTCAGTTCCCGCAACACCGTCACGGTGGTTCGGCTGGTCAATTCTCGGTCCAAATTCTTGCGACTGGGTAATCTGCTGGACGATGCGGCTTTAGATAAGTACACTTTTACCCGAGACGCTTTTTTAGCCAAACGCAATGCGGATGTAGCCCGCTCGGCGGATAAAGAAGCTGACGACAAGCAAGAAGTAGATAAAGACAGTGACGACAAACCTGAGGCTGAATCTAAGAAATAACGCACTGCCGATCGTAAGCGAAGCAACCGAACATTGCCCAAGCAGGCTAATTTGCGTAATCCGTCACAAAAATACCTTCTTAGATACCTCCTCTTAACTCCCGCCGTAGTCCTAAACCCCTAGGATTGCGTTATCAGTTCATGGCGCATGCCATATAAAGGAAAAGTAATGTTGATCAACCGCCGTTGGTTTACCGTCATCAGCTCTATGGTGCTTAGCACCGGTCTCGGCCTGTCTGGGGCCACTTTGGCACAAACCGCCGAAGGCCCAGATGTGCTTATCAAACGTCTGTCTACCGAAGTGCTAGACACTATCAAGTCTGACAAAAACATCCAGTCTGGTGACACCAGCAAAGTGATTGCGTTGGTAGACAGCAAAATCATGCCTAACGTGAACTTTGCGCGGATGACATCTGCTGCCGTTGGACGCAATTGGAAGCAAGCCACGCCTGAGCAGCAAAAACGCTTGCAAGAAGAGTTCAAAATCTTGCTGGTGCGCACCTATTCAGGCGCTTTGGCCGAAGTGCGTGACCAAACCATTTCCATGAAACCGTTGCGTGCAGCGGCGGAAGACAGCGAAGTCGTGGTCAAAACCGAGATCAAAGGCCGTGGCGACCCGATCCAGCTGGACTACCGCATGGAAAAGTCAGCCACAGGCTGGAAAATCTATGACCTGAACGTGCTGGGTGTGTGGTTGGTAGAGACGTACCGCTCGCAGTTTGCGCAAGAAATCAGCGCCAATGGTATCGATGGTCTGATCACCAAGCTGGCTGATCGCAACAAAGGCGTGAAAAAGTCTTAAACTCAAGCGCCATGTTAATGCTGCCTACCGAAATCACCCACAGCAGTGCGCGCGCCTGTGCGCACATGCTGGTACAAGCGTTGCAACCGGGTGATGCTACGGTGGTGGCGGACGCCACAGCGCTACAACGGTTTGACTCTTCTGCCTTGGCGGTGCTGCTAGAGTGCCGCCGCGAGGCGCAGGTGGCGGGCAAAACCTTCTCTGTGCGTGGACTGCCAGACAGACTGCGTGCATTGGCCAGTATGTACGGTGTAGCTGAGCTGCTGCCCGCAGCGCCTTGACAGGCGCTTTCTCGCACAGAATTCAGCCTTGATGCGCTAAGCTGCGCCAAGGCAGGCTGCCCAAGCCCTACAATTGGCGGTTCATGCCCGCAATTTCAGTCCAATCCGTCACAAAAACCTATTCCAGCTCTCGCGGTGCTCTCACAGCGCTGGATGGCGTGAGCCTAGACATCGAACAAGGCGAGTTTTTTGGTTTGCTGGGCCCCAACGGGGCTGGCAAAACCACGCTTATCAGCATCTTGGCGGGACTCACACGCGCTACGGCTGGCCATATTTTGGTGCACGGCCACGACGTACGGTCTGACTACACCCATGCCCGCCGCAAGCTGGGTGTGGTGCCGCAAGAGCTGGTGTTTGACCCATTTTTCAACGTGCGCGACGTGCTGCGCATCCAGTCGGGCTACTTTGGCGTCAAGAACAACGACGCATGGGTCGACGAGCTGCTGCATAGCCTGGGCCTCGCCGACAAGGCCAATTCCAACATGCGCCAGCTCTCAGGCGGCATGAAGCGCCGTGTGCTGGTAGCGCAGGCCTTGGTACACAAGCCGCCCGTCATCGTGCTGGACGAGCCCACGGCAGGCGTGGACGTGGAACTGCGCCAAACCTTGTGGCAGTTTATTGCCAAGCTCAATAAGCAAGGCAGTACGGTACTGCTGACCACCCATTATTTGGAAGAAGCCGAGGCACTGTGCAGCCGTATCGCCATGCTCAAGCAGGGCAAAGTGGTGGCGCTGGCACCCACTTCTGAGTTGCTCAAGGCCGCCTCATCGAACGTGCTGCGCTTCAAAATTGACAGCGAACTGCCCAAAGCGCTGGCAGACAAGGCGCGCATCACGGGCCGTATCGTGCAATTCCCGGCACACGATGCTGCGGAGATCGAACATTACCTCGCAGCTGTGCGCCAAGCGGGACTGCAAGCGCATGATGTGGAGATTCGCAAGGCGGATCTGGAAGATGTGTTTTTGGATGTGATGGGGGCGTCGAGCGCCTACAGGCCGCCCTTAGGCGTGAGAGCCCCAGGCTACAGCAAAGCTGGGGCCCCTTCCCCTGCTGGGGGCAGCGCAGCACACGAAGTGGCAAGCGTGGGGGTAAAAACACCATGACGGGTTGGCGCACACTGCTGTACAAAGAAGTTTTGCGTTTTTGGAGCGTAGGGTTTCAAACCGTAGCCGCCCCGGTGCTAACCGCCATGCTCTACATGCTGATCTTTGGCCACGTACTCGACAACGGTGTCAAGGTCTACGGCACCGTCAGTTACACGGCATTTTTAGTCCCTGGCCTGGTGATGATGAGTGTGCTGCAAAATGCGTTTGCCAACAGTTCGTCCAGCCTGATCCAAAGCAAGATCATGGGTAATTTGGTTTTTGTGCTACTGACGCCACTGGGGCATTGGAGCTGGTTTTGTGCTTATGTGGGCTCGTCGATAGTGCGCGGGCTGGCGGTGGGCGCGGGCGTGATGGTGGTCACTTACTGGTTTGGCCAGCCGGGTATCGTCGCCCCCCTGTGGATTGTGGTGTTTGCATTTTTGGGTGCCGGCATGCTGGGTGCGATGGGTTTGATTGCCGGTTTGTGGGCTGAAAAGTTTGACCAAATGGCGGCGTTTCAAAACTTCGTCATCATGCCGATGACGTTTTTGAGCGGTGTGTTTTACTCCATCCATTCGCTGCCGAGTTTTTGGCAAACCGTGAGCCACTTCAATCCGTTTTTCTACATGATTGACGGCTTCAGATATGGTTTTTTTGGAGTGAGCGATGTGTCGCCTTGGCTGAGCCTGGGCATCGTGGGCGTCGCATTTCTGGTGGTAAGCGCAGTGGCGGTACATCTGCTGCGCATTGGCTACAAAATTCGTGGATAAATGGTGAGATTTACAGTATGACCGCAGAACAGCTTCAACAGATTATTGCTACAGGATTGCAATGCGATCACCTCGAGGTGGACGGCGATGGACGCCACTGGAGCGCGGTGATTGTGTCCAGCGCGTTTGAAGGCAAACGCCTGATCCAGCGCCACCAAGCGGTGTATGCCACCTTGGGTGAGAAAATGCGTACCGACGAGGTGCATGCCTTGTCGATGAAAACCTACTCGCCCGCCGAATGGGCGCTGCAAAACGCGAGCTGAGCATGGATAAATTAATCGTACGCGGTGGCAAAACCTTGCATGGCGAGGTGTTAATTTCTGGCGCGAAAAATGCTGCCCTGCCGGAGCTGTGCGCTACCTTGCTGACGGCTGAGCCAGTGACCTTGCGCAATGTGCCGCAACTGCAAGACGTGAAAACCATGCTCAAGCTGATTCGCAATATGGGCGTGACGGCTGAGCGCAGCGACAACGGCGATGTACTGGTCAACGCAGGCAGTTTGTCGTCGCCCGAAGCACCGTATGAGCTGGTGAAAACCATGCGCGCCTCGGTGCTGGCGCTGGGGCCACTGCTGGCTCGCTTTGGCGAGGCCACGGTGTCTTTGCCCGGTGGCTGTGCCATTGGCTCGCGCCCGGTAGACCAGCACATCAAAGGCATGCAGGCCATGGGCGCTGAGATTGTGGTGGAGCACGGCTACATGATTGCCAAGCTACCCAAGGGCCAAACTCGCCTCAAAGGTGCGCACATCACTACCGACATGGTGACCGTCACCGGCACTGAAAACTTCATGATGGCCGCTGCCTTGGCCGAGGGTGAGACAGTGCTGGAAAACGCCGCGCAAGAGCCCGAGATTGGCGATTTGGCAGAAATGCTGATCAAAATGGGGGCCAAGATTACCGGCCACGGTACCAGCAAAATTCGCATCCAGGGCGTAGAAAAATTGCATGGCTGTACCCATGCTGTGGTGGCTGACCGTATCGAGTGCGGCACCTTTTTGTGCGCGGTAGCTGCTACGGGCGGCGACGTAGTTTTGAAACACGGCCGTGCTGACCATCTGGACGCCGTGATTGACAAGCTGCGCGAGGCCGGCGCTACGGTGCAAGCGGTGGAGCTGAGCGATGGTGCGCACACCGTGCCCGGTATCCGCGTGCAATCCCAAGGCCGCCTCAAAGCGCAAAGCTTTCGTACCACTGAATACCCTGGTTTTCCTACCGATATGCAAGCCCAGTTTATGGCGCTCAACACCATCTCCGAAGGCGCTGTGAAAGTGACGGAGACGATTTTTGAAAACCGCTTCATGCATGTGCCCGAGATGCAGCGCATGGGCGCGCACATCCAAACTGATGGCAAAGTGGCCATCATTGAAGGCGTCGCCAAGCTCTCCGGTGCCACCGTGATGGCCACCGACTTGCGCGCATCAGCCTCATTGGTGATTGCTGGCCTGGTGGCAGATGGCGAAACCCTGATTGACCGCATCTACCACCTCGACCGTGGCTATGACCGCATGG
>JAYVDN010000297.1:0-8267 GCA_043749385.1 Polaromonas sp. | reverse complement strand
CTGCTGGAGGTGGTGCGTGGCAAAGCCAAACTTTTCTACCGCTTTGTCCACTTGTGCGGGGGTGCAGCCTTCTTCGATCAAAAAGCCTGCCTGGCGGCTGTACTGCTCGATCATGCGGTTGCCGATAAAGCCGTCGCACACGCCAGACACAACAGATGTCTTCTTGATCTTCTTGCCTAGGGCCATCACGGTGGCCAGCACATCTTTGCTGGTCTTTTTGCCGCGCACTACTTCCAGCAGCTTCATCACATTGGCAGGGCTGAAAAAGTGCGTGCCCACCACGTCTTGCGGACGCTTGGTGAACGATGCAATTTTGTCTACGTCCAGTGTCGAAGTATTGGATGCCAAAATTGCGCCTTTCTTCATCACCGCATCGAGTTGGGTAAAGACTTTTTCTTTCACGCCCATCTCTTCAAACACGGCTTCGATCACCATATCGGCGTCTTTCAAGTCAGCGTAGTTCAAAGTGGTGGACAGGAGCGCCATACGCTGGTCGTACACGGCTTGCTTGAGCTTGCCTTTGGTGACCTGCGACTCGTAGTTTTTGCGGATGATGGCAAGGCCTTTGTCCAAGGCTTCTTGCTTCATCTCCAAAATTTTGACCGGGATACCCGCATTCAAAAAGTTCATGCTGATGCCACCGCCCATGGTGCCCGCACCAATCACGGCGATAGATTTGATCTCGCGCTTGGGCGTATCTTCTGGCACATCCGGTATCTTGCTGGCCGCGCGCTCGGCGATGAACAAATGGCGCAGGGCTTTGCACTCGGGTGTCCACATCAGGTTGGTGAATATCTCGCGCTCAATTGCCATGCCTGCGTCAAACTTGTTTTTGGTGGCTGCCTCTACCGCATCTACGCACTTGGCGGGCGCAGGGTAGTTTTTGCTCATGCCCTTGACCATGTTGCGGGCAAACTGAAAGTACGCGTCGCCCAGCGGGTGGCGGCAAGGCAGGTTGCGCACCAGTGGCATGGGAGATTTGTCTTTGGCGTGCGCATCGGCTTTGTCGCGTGCCAAGGCGATAGCCTCGTCCATCAGCGACTCGGGCGACTTGGCCAGCAGGTCGATCAGTTTTTGACCGGGCAGCATATTGAGCATTTCGCTCTTCACAGGCTCGCCGCTGACGATCATGTTCAGCGCAGCTTCTACACCTAGCACGCGCGGCAGGCGCTGTGTGCCACCGGCACCGGGAATCAAGCCCAGCTTGACCTCAGGCAGTGCCACGTTGCAGCCAGGGGCCATCACGCGGTAATGGCAGCCCAGTGCCAGCTCCAAACCACCGCCCATGCAGGTGGTGTGCACAGCAGCCACCACGACTTTAGGCGAGTTTTCGCAGGCCAAGATCAGCGCCAGCAAATTGGGGTCTTGCACCGCTCTGGGTGAACCAAATTCTTTGATGTCCGCGCCGCCTGAAAAGGCCTTGCCAGCGCCCGTGACGACGATGGCTTTGATCTTGCCGTCTAGCTGCGCCTTGGCCAGCGCCACGACAAACGCTGTGCGCGTAGACAAGCCCAGTCCGTTGACAGGAGGGTTGTTCAGGGTGATGACCGCCACGTCGCCGTGGGCTTTGTACTCTGCCGTCATGGGGAGTCCTTTATAGATGTTGAAGACTAGCGTTAAAAAATCGGGAAAGACGATAGTGTGCTGCAAACTGAAAAATAGTACGACCGTTCTTTTTTAGTATTCTATGCAGGTTTTGAGCCTTGGCGGCAGGAAATCTGTCTCACAAGCGGCTGGAAGACCAATTTTTGATACCTAATTAGGCTGCAGCCCCATAGAATATCGCGGGAGCAGCTATGTAATTTATAGTGAAAAAATTAGCCACTCTTACTATTCTGGCGGCCCATTACACCTCCAGCCACTCTTTACGTGTGTACGCATCTGCGCGCAAACTGTCTGGTGTGCCTTGAAACACAATGCTCCCGTGCCCCATGACCAAGGCGCGGTCAGAAATGGCCATCGCGATAGTGAGCTTTTGCTCGATCAACAATACCGAAATGCCGCGCCTTTTGAGCTCTTGCAGGTACTTCGCTACCAGCTCGACAATCTTGGGCGCCAAGCCTTCGGTCGGCTCGTCGATGATGATCAAATCTGGGTCACCCATCAAGGTGCGGCACAGGGTGAGCATTTGCTGCTCTCCCCCAGATAGCACGCCCGCCTCGGTGTGCTGGCGCTCCTTGAGGCGCGGGAACAATTGGTACATGTCGTCAAATTCCCACCGCGAGTTTTTGGCACCACTCTTTTGGCCCAGCATCAGGTTTTGGTGCACCGTGAGCGTCGGGAAAATGTCGCGATTTTCTGGCACATAGCCAATACCGCAATGCGCCACTTCAAAGGCTTTTTTACCGGTGATCTGCTGGTCTTTCCACAGCATGGAGCCAGTGCAGTCCACCAAGCCCATGATGGCCTTGGCCGTCGTGCTGCGCCCAGAGCCGTTACGGCCCAGCAGCGCCACAATTTCGCCCGCATCCACATGGAAGTTCACGCCATGCAGCACATGACTTTTGCCGTAGTAGGCGTGCAGGTTGTCGATGGTTAGTAGTGTGGTCATGATAGGACTCCGCCGGGCCGCCCCAAGGAGGACTGCTCCCCCTCGGGGGGCAGAGAGGACACGAAGTGCCGAACGTGGGGGCTCATTGTCCACCTCCTTGGGCGTCGGCAATGTGCGAACCTAGGTACGCCTCTTGTACTTTGGCGTTGGCGCGCACTGCATCTGGCGTATCGAACGCCAGCACTTCGCCATACACCACCACGGCTATTTTGTCGGCCAGGCCAAACACCACGCCCATATCGTGCTCCACGGTGAGCAGGGTTTTGCCCACCGTCACGCTTTTAATCAAATTGATAAACCGGCTGGTTTCTGACTTGCTCATGCCCGCTGTAGGTTCGTCCAGCAAAATCACATTCGCGCCACCCGCGATGGTGATGCCAATCTCCAGTGCGCGCTGCTCGGCATAGGTGAGGTTGATGGCCAGCACATCGCGCTTTTTGTCCAGCTTGATCATCTCCATCAGCTCGTCGGCACGGGCGTTGGCATCGTCCAGGTCATTCAAAAACTTGAAGAAGGTGTACTTGTAGCCCAGGCTCCACAGCACGCCGCAGCGCAGGTTTTCAAACACGCTGAGCTTGGGGAAGATGTTGGTGATTTGGAAGCTGCGCGACAGGCCCATGCGGTTGATCTCGAAGGGCTTTTTGCCATTCAAGCGCGCACCGTTGAGCAGCACGTCGCCGGAGGTAGGCTCAAAACGCCCGCTGATCAAGTTGAACAGCGTCGATTTACCCGCACCGTTCGGCCCGATGATGGCTATGCGTTCACCCGCATTCACAGCCAAATTCACACCGCGAATAATCTCGGTTTTGCCAAAGCTCTTTCTCAAATCCTTGAGTTCTAAAGCGTAGGTCATAGCAATGCCTCCCTGCGCTTGACTTCTTTTTCAATGTCCTGCTGTATCTCGCCCCATTGGTGCAAGAACTGCCTGCGGCACAGCTCAAACAAACCAAGGCCTGTGAGCAGCACAAAGCCTGCGCCAAACCAGCTGTTCAAACCTTTGGCATTCAACGGCATGCCTATAAACACCATGTCGGGGCCCAGTGCCGCGTTGAGCTGCAAGTGGTAGACCATCTCAATCATCGCCGCCGCACCCAGCAAGGCGACCAAGGCCGTGACAGCCAAGGCCAGATAACTGACCCACAGTTTGCGCAAAAAGCCAAAGGCAGCCACCCGCAGGTTCATCATGATGAGCGAGGCCACTCCGCCGGGCGCGTAGATCACCATGAACAGGAAAATCAAGCCCAGGTACAGCAGCCACGCCTTGGTCAGCTCCGACAGCAGCACAAAGGCCAGCACCATCATGATGGCACCCAGGATAGGGCCAAAGAAGAACGTGGCCCCCCCCAAAAAGGTGAACAGCAAGTACGCGCCCGACCGGTCGCCGCGCACCACTTCGGACGTGACGATCTCAAAATTCAGCGCGGCCAAACCACCCGAGATGCCAGCAAAAAAACCTGCTGCGATGAAGGCTAGGTAGCGCACTTTTTGTGTGTCGTAGCCGACAAACTCGACGCGCTCCGGGTTGTCCCGCACGGCGTTGAGCATGCGGCCCAGCGGCGTGCGCGTAAAGGCAAACATCAAGCCCGTACAGATAAAGGTGTAAATGGCGATCAAGTAGTACAACTGGATTTGCGGCCCAAAGGTGATGCCCAATGGCTTGGCTCCCACCACCCGGTTACCACTCACGCCACCTTCACCACCAAAAAATTCGGGAAACATCAGGGACATAGCAAACACCAGCTCGCCTACACCCAGGGTGATCATGGCAAACGGTGTGCCGGCTTTTTTGGTGGTGACATAGCCCATTACAAACGCCACCAACAAGCCCGTCAGCCCGCCGACAATGGGAACCAAGCTGACCGGCAAGGGTAGCTTGCCAGCACTTACCAAATTGAGTGCGTGGATGGCTAAAAACGAGCCCATGCCCGAGTACACCGCATGCCCAAAGCTGAGCATGCCGCCCTGCCCCAAGAGCATGTTGTAGCTCAGGCACACAATGATGGCGATGCCCATCTGGCTGAGCATGGTGTGGCTCAGACTCGAGGTAAACAGCATCGGTGCTACCAGCAGCACCAGTGCAAACAAACTCCAGACTACCCAGCGCCCAATATTCAGCGGCTTGAATTCGTAATGTGTTTTTTGCATGTTTTAACCCTCCCGTGTGCCTAGCAAGCCTCGGGGCCGGAAGATCAAAATCAGCACCAAAAACAGATACGGCATGATGGGTGCCACCTGGCTTATTTTCAGCTTCCACAGCGGGTAGCCAAAGGTCTCTGGCGTGACGGTCATGCCGATTTGCGCCAAACCGCCCATGACTGAAGAATCTATCCCCACCGCAAAGGTTTGCACCACACCAATCAGCAGCGAGGCCACAAAAGCCCCCGACAAGGAGCCCATGCCGCCTACCACCACCACCACAAAAATCACCGAGCCTACTGTCGTGGCCATACCCGGCTCAGTCACAAACGCATTACCACCAATCACCCCTGCCAGCCCCGCCAGCGCGGCACCACCCCCAAACACCAGCATGAATACGCGCGGCACATTGTGGCCCAGTGCCTGCACTGCATCCGGATGCGTGAGCGCGGCCTGGATCACCAAACCAATGCGCGTGCGCGTGAGCAGCAGCCAGACTGCCACCAGCATCACCAAGGCCACCGCCATCATGAAAGCCCGGTACTTGGGAAACTGCGTGCCAAACACCGTGAACAATGGCCCGTCCAGCGCCAGCGGCACCCGGTAGTCCACCGAGCTGCGGCCCCACACCAATTGCACCAATTCCAAGATGATGTAGCTCAAGCCAAAGGTAATGAGCAACTCGGGCACATGGCCAAAGTGGTGCACCTTGCGCAGGCAGTATTTTTCAAACCCCGCACCCATCAGCCCCACCAGCAAGGGCGCAACGATCAAGGCGGGCCAAAACCCCAGGAACACAGTGACGCTGTACGCAAAATAGGCCCCCAGCATGTAGAACGAGGCGTGCGCAAAATTGAGCACGCCCATCATGCTGAAAATCAACGTCAGACCCGAGCTGAGCATGAATAGCAGCAGCCCGTAGCTGATGCCGTTGAGCAGTGAAATGGTGAAAAACTCCATGTGCAGATCTTCTCCAAAAAAAATACCAAAACCAAGTTGTAGCAAAAAAGCCGGGCGAACCCGGCTTTGTAGTGTCTACCTAAAGCGCCATCTCACGCAGAAAAATACAGCGCTCAGGCAACACGAAACAGGCCTGCAGCTTAGGCTGGCCGCTTCATCTGGCAGCTGGTAGGCGTGCTGGACACATATGGGTCCATCTGCTTTACAGGTACAAAGGTAAAGCCGGTGTTTTCAACACTGTAGGGGTTCTTGCTGTCTGCCTTTTGCCATTTGGTGATGTACATGGACTGCTGCAACTGGTGGTCGTTTTTGCGCATTTGCACTTCACCAGCAAAGCTGGGAACCGACAAGCCCTCCAGGGCGGCAGCTACCTTAACGGGATCAATGGACTTGGCTTTGGCAATGGCCGCGCCCATCAGATTGATGCCGTTGTAGGTGGCCAAGGTGTAGTAGTCGTCGTTGAACTTC
This sequence comes from Polaromonas sp., assembly GCA_043749385.1. Lineage (GTDB taxonomy): Bacteria > Pseudomonadota > Gammaproteobacteria > Burkholderiales > Burkholderiaceae_C > JAAFIP01. The sequence goes on along the minus strand of JAYVDN010000297.1, from coordinate 2,152 downwards.
TTTTTGTAGTCAGCGGTCATTGCACCAATTTCGCCGGTGTGGTTGGCATGGCCGTAGGCCACCACATACACCTCGCTCTCGCCACCAGCAGCTAGCGCTGTAGGCGTGCCCGTTACCTGCGCGTAGTAGGTGTACATGGGCAGCTTGAGGCCAGCGTCGTTCAGCGCTTTGACAAATAAGGTCAGGTCAGCACCCCAGTTGCCGGTAACGATGGTGTCTGCACCTGACTGCTTGATCTTGGCCACGTAGGGGGCAAAGTCTTTGACCTGGCCGATGGGGTGCAGGTCTTCACCAGCAATTTTCACGTCGGGGCGCTTGCGGGCAATACCTTCTTTAAAGAACTTGGCCACTTGCTGGCCGTGCGAGTAGTTTTGGTTGAGCAGGTACACGCTCTTGACCTTGGGTTGGTCTTTCATGAAAGCAGTGAGTGCCTCCATCTTCATGGTGGTATCGGCATCCAGACGGAAATGCCAGTAGTCGCATTTTTCGTTGGTGAGTGCTGGGTCAACGGCAGCGTAATTGAGGAACACCACTTCCTTACCAGGGTTGCGCTCATTGTGCTTGGCCACGGCGTCAGACAGGGCTAGCGCTGCGCCAGAACCGTTACCCTGGGTGATGTAGCGAAAGCCTTGATCAATCGCTGCTTTGAGCGAGTTCAGGCTTTCTTGCGGGGAACCTTTATTGTCAAACCCGGTGACTTCAAACTTGACACCCGCCGCGTTCTTGGCACCGCTAAAGCGGTCGGCCACAAACTGCCAGCTCTTGAGCTGGTTTTGACCCACGTTAGCAAACGGGCCCGACAACGGGTCAATAAAAGCAATCTTGACAGTCTCACCCTTTTGGGCAAACACGCCTGTTGCGCAAGCTAATAGTGCGCAAGCAGCTACGGATTTTAAAGCAAACTTCATTGGGAGCTCCATTACAAAAATGATGGTAATAGCTTAACGTGCTTCACAGCAGCTCGACCTCAGGGATTGCCCTGATGTTTAACCTCAATAATCATGTGGCCATACTTTTCGTGACGTTTAGTGCAAGAAAGGATCAGGAACTCCGACTGAGAACCATAATCTACACAGCAACTTTGCAGAACAGTCGTATAAACGGTCGGCAATACATACCACCCTATGCCCCTCACCACCCCTCAACCCCTCTGGAAACGCGTATTGCAAGGCACAGCAGCCTTGTTAATTCTGAACGCATTTTTGAGTATGACCAACTGGTGGCCCACGCCGTTTGTCCAGCTAGACAGGCGAATTGCGCCAGAATTTGTGCTGCTATGGGTCATTATCCTGCTCATAGTCTGGCAGCGCGGCAGTCTTACGCGCCGCACTGCTGTGGGTTTGACGCTAGGCTACATGCTGCTGGTGACTGGCCGCTACTTTGACACCACGGCCCCAGCGCTTTTTGGGCGCGACATCAATCTGTATTGGGATGCGCTGCAAATCCCGCGCGTGCTGTGGGTCACTCTCAAAAGCTACCCTGCCTGGGTTTCTTTGCTTATTCTGCTTGCTCTTGTCACCTTCATTTGGCTGGTGTACCGCATACTGCACACCGCCATCACCGTGGCTGCGCGAGAGGCAGCGCCTTATGCTTTAAAGAGCAAATGGGCTTTGGCAGTGACGCTGGCAGCGGTTGTTCTGGTGACAGCCAACGTCTATGGTGTCCGCGAGACCTGGCCTTATGTGTCCAAACCCGCCATACCCACTTACCTTCGCCAAGCCAAGTTGCTCAGCACAGCTTTTGCAGAGCGCGATGTCCAGCGTACGCTACCTCCCTCGCCCGCATTTGATTCCGATCTGGGCGCTTTGCGCGGCCAGGACGTGAACCTGTTCTTTTTAGAATCGTACGGCAGGATTGCATTTAGCAATCCTGAAATTTATGCCCCACTCAAACCTTCGCGTGATGCGCTCGCAGCGCAGATCAAGGCCAGCGGGATGCAGGTGGTGTCGGCGTATGTCAACTCCACCACGTTTGGCGGTGGCTCAGAGCTGGCGCATGTAGCATTGCTGTCGGGTATCGACACTGGCGACCCGATGCGCCATGATTTGCTGCTCACCACAAATCGCCCCACCTTGGTAAGTATGTTTCGCGCACGCGGCTACGAGACCCATGGTTTTTACCCGGCACTGACATGGGATTGGCCCGAAAAATC
>JAYVDN010000296.1:0-1797 GCA_043749385.1 Polaromonas sp. | reverse complement strand
GCGTTGACCAAGGCCGCCTCGGTGTGCACCACTCGCATGCCGCGCCCACCGCCGCCACCTGCGGCCTTGATGATGACCGGGTAGCCCACGGCTTTGGCTATTTTTCTGATCTGCACCGGGTCGTCGGGCAGCTCGCCCTCGGAGCCGGGCACGCAGGGCACACCGGCTTTGATCATGGCTTGCTTGGCCGACACTTTGTCGCCCATGGTGCGAATGGAGTCGGGCGTGGGGCCGATGAATTTAAAGCCCGATTTTTCTACCCGCTCGGCAAAATCGGCGTTCTCGCTTAAAAAGCCGTAACCGGGGTGAATCGCCTCAGCATCGGTCACCTCGGCAGTGGAGATGATGGCGGGCATGTTCATATAGCTCAGTGCCGAGGGTGCGGGGCCAATGCACACAGCCTCGTCGGCCAGCTTGACGTATTTGGCTTCGCGGTCGGCCTCGGAGTAGACCATCACGGCCTTGATGCCCATCTCTTTGCAGGCGCGCTGGATGCGCAGCGCGATTTCGCCTCGGTTGGCGATCAGAATTTTTTTAAACATGCGTGGGTGTCCGTCCTGCGCCTATTCAATGAAGACCAGGGCTTGGCCATATTCCACCGCTTGGCCGTTGTCGCACATGATCTTTTTCACCACTCCGGCTTTGTCTGCCTCAATCTCATTGAGTATCTTCATCGCCTCGATAATGCACACAGTGTCGCCCACCGCCACGGTGTCGCCCACTTCTACAAAAGCTTTGGCTCCCGGGCTGGAAGCGCGGTAAAAACTGCCCACCATGGGGGATTTGACGCTGTGGCCCGCCAAGGTCACCACGCTGGATGCGGCCTCCGACAGGGCTGGGGCGCTAGGTGCTGCGCTGGCCATCTGCAGTGGCGCTGGCGCGTAGGTGTTTTGCGGTACCATCACGGCCTGCGCCATGCCTGCGCCGCCTTTGACAATACGTACTTTGCCCTCAGCCTCGGTGATTTCAAGCTCCTGCACATTGGAGTCCGATACCAAGTCGATCAGTGTCTTGAGTTTGCGTAAGTCCATGGGACATCTCCTACGATATTTACATTAATTGTACGCATTTGCTGTTTAAAAGCGCGTAAATTTCTAGTATCGGCCATCTTACACCAAATACAGCGGGTTTAGAAAATGTGATTTATTGCGCGTATTTTCTGCTCAATAGATGCGAACCCATCCACCTGTTGGGCACTTAGTTTACCCATATGGCGCAAGGCTACCTGTCCTGCCGCGTTCAACACCACGGTAAAAGGCAAGCCCCCACTCAAGTTACCCAAAGAGCGTGACAGCTCAGTACCCGCCAAACCCGCCAGTGGCACCGAGAAACTGAGCGGCATTTTGCTGAGAAACTTGTTCACCGCGTTTTTATTGTCCACTGCCAAACCTACCACTTGCCAGCCTTTAGCGGCATTTTTCTGATAAAAGCGCTCTAATAGCGGCAATTCTTCCACGCAAGGCGGACACCACGTAGCCCAAAAATTAAGCACAATGGGTTTGCCACGCAGATTTTTTAACTGCAGGGTGCCGCCTTGGGGTAATTCCAGCTCTAGCAGCCACAGGGCAGCCAAGGCATCGTTGGCAGGTTCAGCCAGTCGGTATTGCCACCATGCCAAGCCCGCACCTGCACACCCCGCAACTGCGGCTATGCCCATCAAGGTTGATCGTTTAGACAGAAGACTCATTGCTTTAAATTATCTTAATTTTCTATAACAGCAGCTAATTTGCGTTTAAGAGCTGCCATATCGCCACGGGGACTTCTGCCTTTGCTGTCCATTTTGAGGGCGCCGCGCAC
>JAYVDN010000295.1:0-9512 GCA_043749385.1 Polaromonas sp. | reverse complement strand
ATCGCCAGCCTGATCAACCATGACCGCAAAAAGCTTCTGGCTTCCACTAGTATGGCGCAGGCCAGCTACCGCCTGTTTGAGCTGCTCCCTTCCATGCCACGCTTCACCGTGGAGAGCGCAAAACAGGCGCTGCAAACCAGCTTTCCCACCGCTAATACCGCGATTCAAACACTCGCTGAGCTAGGCATCGCGCGCGAGACGACTGGGCGAAAGAAGAATCGGCAGTATGGCTACCAGGCTTATATTGATCGGCTGGCGGCTTAGGCGGTGGTAAACCCTCCGGCATGGAGAAGATGACATCTGGTGGGGACTCATTTTTCATTTCGGTTAGCTCAACATTAAAGCTCGCTCAATGAAATCCGGTGCCACCTTGGTCTTCGGCACTTTCATCTCAAACCAGCTACGCACATTGGTGTCCAGCCCGATGCCGTGCATGTAGTTGTACAGGGCTTTGTTCAGGGCGATGCCTAATGCGTCGTGGTCTACGCCGGATGGGTCGATGAAGGCGATGTCGTTTTTGGCGAACTGGCCTTGGGGCAGGGCCACTAGTCTCACGCCGTAGTCTTGCGGGGCCATGCCTACGGGGGAGTGGACGGTGCAGGCGAAGCGGTGGAAGAAGCCGCTTTGGATGCAGCCCGCTGCGAAAAGCTGGCGCACATACTCTAGCGCGTCGACAGTGTCTTGTACGGTTTGGGTGGGAAAGCCGTACATGAGGTAGGCGTGTACCAAGATGCCTGCGTCGCTAAAACCTTTGGTGACGCGGGCTACCTGCTCAACGGATACGCCTTTTTTCATGAGCTTGAGCAGGCGGTCTGAGGCTACTTCCAGGCCGCCGCTAATCGCTATGCAGCCGCTGTCGGCAAGTTCCTGGCACAAGTCGGGCGTGAAGGATTTTTCGAAGCGGATGTTGCCCCACCAGCTGATGGCGGAGTTGCGCGCTTGCAGCTCGGCGGCAAGGGCTTTGAGTGCCTTAGGCGGGGCGGCTTCGTCTACAAAGTGGAAGCCGGTTTGGCCGGTCTCTTCGACGATGGCGTCGATGCGGTTGACCAGCTCCTCTGCGGTAGTGCCTTCATAACGCGAGATGTAATCCAGGCTTACGTCGCAAAAGCTACACTTCTTCCAGTAGCAGCCGTGCGCCACGGTGAGCTTGTTCCAGCGGCCATCGCTCCATAGGCGGTGCATGGGGTTGAGCATGTCGAGCAGGGACAGGTATTTGTCCAGCGGCAGGCCGTCCCAGGTGGGAGTGCCTACGTCGCTGAAGGGCACGTCGGGCTCGGCGAGGTTGATGTAACGCACCTGGCCGGGTAATTGCGCCGCATTAGCTTGGGTGGTTGCGTCGCCTTGCGCTGGCGCTTCTCGCACAAACGTGCGCACCAAGCGTTGCAGGCCGCGCTTGCCTTGCACATGCTCCAGCAGAGCTAGCAGCGGGCGCTCGCCTGCGTCCAGCGTGACGAAGTCGAAATAGTCAAACACACGCGGCTCGGCCAGTTCGCGAAGCTCGGTGTTGACGTAGCCGCCGCCCAGGACGAGTATGGTTTGTGGGTGCCGCGCTTTGATAGCCTGCGCGATGCGAAAGGCCGCATAAACTGAACCGGGGAAGGGCACTGACAACAGCACCACGCGTTGCACTGCGGGGCCTGCTGCGGGGAAATATTGCTCGACAGTCTGCAGCGCAATATCAACCAGCGTGCGGTCTACCAAAGTAAGCGGCTGGGCCAGCGCATCGGCCAGCGGGTCAAACGTGGGTTGACTGCCCGCCAGCGACTCGGCATAACGCACAAATTCAAAGCGCGGGTCAATCGCGTCTTTCAATACGTCGGCCAGGTCGTTTAAATACAGCGTGGCCAAATGCCGCGCCTTGTCTTGCGCGCCCAATGCCCCAAAGGCCCAAGCCAGCGGGTCGCCGCCCTCGTCGTCCACATACACTTCCAGCGCCTCAAAACGCGGGCCTTCGGGCAAAAAGCTGCGCGAGTTGATGCGGTGGGCCAGTGTGGAGTCTTTGCCTTGCAAAAAGTTGATAGCGGCGGTGATGGTGGCGGCGTAGCGGCCGTACTGCTCCATGAACAGCGCCACGCGCTCGGTAGTTTGTTCTTGCTTGTCAATCTCAGCGTAAATGCTTTGCAAGCCCTCCTTAGAGAACAGCTTTAGCACCAAAGCCAGCGCTACATCGGCCTGCACCGCATCCACCCCGCGCGAGCGCAGGAAACCGGTGATGTAGGCGGTGGACGGGTAAGGCGTGTTGAGCTGCGTCATCGGCGGGATGAGGGACAGCACGCGCAGCGGAGCTGGAGTGGGCATAAGGCGATTATCCCGCCCCGTGACCGCCTTGGTTGGAAAGCAACGATAATTTGTTCCACTACCCCCTTACAAATGGACCCATGACCGCTGCTCTTTCTGGAATGCTTTTGAGCCTGTCGCTCATCATCGCCATTGGCCCTCAAAACGCGCATGTGCTGCGCATGGGCCTGCTGCGCTCGCATGTGGGAATCACAGTGCTGGCCTGCGCAGTGACAGATGTTATTTTGATTGCATTGGGCGTAGCTGGCTTGGCACAGGTCGGCAGTTTGTCCAAGGGTGTGCAGGGTGCGATGATGGGGGCGGCGATTTTGTTTTTGCTGCATTACGGCTGGGGTGCAGCGCGCAGAGCCTGGGCTAACCAGTATGCCGGCCTGTCTACCACGCAGCAGGGCAATGGAATGGGAGGCGCACTGGGTGCGCCAACAACCCGCACGCAAGCGCTGGGCGCCGCGTTGGCGTTTTCATGGCTCAACCCCCATGCCTGGCTGGACACCGCCGTACTGATCGGCATAGCGTCTTTGGCTTACAGCCAGCCCAACAACTGGATGTTTGGCGCAGGCGCTGCAGCCGGTTCGTTGCTGTGGTTTGTCGCGTTGGGCCTGGGTGCGCAGCTGTTGGCCCTCAAACTGGCACGCCCTGCTGTGTGGCGCGGTATTGATACCGTGGTGGCGCTGACGATGTGGGGCACTGCGGTGTGGCTGGGAGTCGGGCTGGTGCATTCTTGAGCAGGCCAGGACAACAGCGCAAAAGCGCATGACAACTTGGTGTCTAATTCAGCCATGCAGACACCAGCCCCTCAGAATAGTCCCGTGCCGACCGAATTGGCAAACGGCAGTCGCGCCTTAGAGACGCCGTCCATCACCTGCGTGCTGCCCGCCTACAACGAAGCGCGTAACTTGGGCAAGGTGGTGCTCGAGGTGCTGGCTGCGGCTCTGGCGCTCAGCCCCAACGTGGAGATTATCGTGGTGGACGATGGTAGCCGCGACGACACCGCACTGGTGATGCACGGCCTGTGTGCGGTGCATCCGCAGGTGGTGTACGTGCAGTTCTCGCGCAATTTTGGCAAAGAGGCTGCACTCACCGCAGGCCTGGACGCTGCGCAAGGTGACGTAGTGATTTTGATGGATGCAGATGGCCAACACCCCAGCGCTCTTTTGAAAAAAATGCTACTAAAGTGGAAGCAAGATGTGGACGTGGTGTACGCTGTGCGCAAAACACGTGACGACCAGTCGCGGCTGTATGGCAAGCTGGCCGGCGTGTTCTACACGCTGATCAACTGGGACAACCGCGTCAAAATTCCGCCGCACGCCGGGGACTTTCGCTTGCTAGACCGCAAAGTCGTCAACGCCCTCAAAGCGCTTCCTGAGCGCAACCGCTTTATGAAGGGCTTATACGCCTGGGTAGGCTTTCAAAGCGAAGCGATTGCGTATGAGCCGCTGCCGCGCGCCGAAGGCAGCAGCAAATTTGGCGTGCGCGGCGGCCTGTCACTGGCGTTCACCGGCATGCTGGCGTTTTCTACCGCGCCGCTGCGTTTGATGTCATGGCTGGGCTTGTTATTGGCGTGCGTCTCCCTTGGCTATGGCGCTTGGGTCATCATCGAATACTTTTGGCTGGGCATCGATGTAGCAGGCTACGCCACCATGGTGGTGGGCATGACGTTTTTATCGGGCGTACAACTGCTGGCGATTGGCATACTGGCCGAATACGTAGGCCGTATTTATGACGAAGTAAAGCAGCGGCCCACCTACTTGGTGTCTGCGCGCACTGGTGCGGGGCTGCACGACACTGCCGATACCGGGCAGCAGGGCGAGTGACCTCAGGACTGTGGTTTATCGCCGTAGGTGCAGGTGCTGCGCTTACCCATATGCTGGTGTTTGCAGGCTTGCACCACGGCATAGCACCCCAGTTGTGGCCCGAGCTGGCCAACGCTGCAGGGTTTTTGGTGGCCTTTGGGGTGAGCTTTGCAGGCCACCGCAGCTTCAGCTTTAAAGACGCCGGCACGTCGGTACGCCAAAGTTTTGCCCGCTTTGCCGCTACCGCTGCGGCGGGCTTTGTGACGAACGAAATTATCTTTGTGCTCCTGCTGCATTACGCCGGGCTGTGGTCCATGCTGGCGCTGGTGATTGCCCTAGTGTGTGCAGCCGGGCAGACCTTTGTGCTGAGCCGGTTTTGGGCCTTCCGCAGATGAGCGGGCTGCACCGCTAGCCTGGGACTGGTACAGGCTCCACGCCTTGCCGCGCAATACCAAGGCAAAGCCGTCTACGCGGTAGTCGTTAGGCGCTACTAGCCATTGGTGCGCTTGGGAGGCCGCTACGGCCAGCACATCTGGCGTTTGCAACACCAGCCCTGCGCGCGCATCAAAATCAGCGCCCTCCAACAGCTCACTGCGCCAATTGTCGCCCGCGTTTTTGCGCAGCTCGGGCCAGTCTTGCACCACCACCATTGGCTGGCTTGTTTGCGCGTAGAACGGAAAGTCATACGGAAAGTCGCCCACGGCATAGACCGTGTCGCTGGCGTTGGCGATGCAGGCAAAGTGCTGCGCCACGTCTTGCGCGCTGTGTTTTTCGGTCAGGCGCGCGGCGGCTACGTTGGCCACAACCGCTATCGCCACGGCCAATGCACACAGGCCCGCAAACCACTTGCCTTGGTTCACCCGGTGGGCAAACAGTTTCTGCCAGCCCAGCGCGGCCAGGGCCGCCAGCGCAGGCATGACCGGCAGCATGTAGCCAACAATTTTTGAGCTGGGGATGGAAAAGAACGCGACGATGGCGAGCAACCAGATCCACAGCAAACGCTCATACTGCTTTGCTATGGTTTGCGCAGCTGCTTGTGCATGCTTTGTTTTGACCACAGCCTGGCAGGCTGCAAAGAGTATCCATGGAAAAAACAACAGCAACAGCGCGACCCCGTAAAACCAAAACGGCTGCACATTGTTGAATGTGCTGGCGGTATAGCGGCTAACGTTGTGTTTGCCAAACATGTACTGCAACATCTGGTCGTACCGCATCTGCGCCAAGATAAACCAGGGCAATGCGATGGTACAAAAGATCAGCAACCCGCTGACCCATGGCAAATACAGCACTTTGCGCATCTGCTGTGTCACTGTCAACCAAATCAACAGCACCAAGCCGGGCAGCGCAAAACCAATCAAGCCTTTGGACAGCATGCCAAAGGCGCAGGCCGCAAACCCGGCGCGTGCCAGCCATGCGTGGGGTTTGTCGCCGTGCATGAAGGCCAAAGCAAAGCACCACAGCGCCACGCCGATCCACGCGGCCACCAGCATGTCGTGGTTAACATACTGCCCACCGATCAGAAATGACAGGCTGGTGCCTAGCATCCACACAGCATGGCGCGCTATTTTTTCAGAAGCAATGTGGCGCATAGCCAAGTAACTGACGACCAACATCATGGCCGCGTGCAACGCCACCACCAGCCGCACGCTCCAGGCATGTACTCCCAGCAGGCCCATGGCCGAGGCTTCCAGCCAATGCAAGTACGGTGGCTTGTGAAAAAACGGAATGCCATTCAAACGCGGGGTGAGCCAGTCGCCCGATACCAGCATCCAGCGCCCAATATCAGCGTAGCGCCCTTCGTCGGGCAAAGACAGTGGTCGCAGCGCGGCCAGCACCAGCAACAGCAGGACTACAGCGACAATGGATAACCAGGATTTACGCGATTCAGACATGCGAGGATTGTCGCAGGCTGGGCGGAGTTTTGTATACATCAAGGCCGCGGGTTCTGGGAGGCCAGCGCGTCGTACTCCCACACGCGCGCGGGGCCAATGCTGTCGCCCGCTTCTGCGGCAGTAGCCGGGTGGCACATGATGACCGAACCTGTGGGCGCGGCGCGTTGCCAACCGGCGAGCAGTTCGCGGTAGTGCGCTGCGCCTCCGGCAAAGTTGTACAGTCCGCTCAGATGCGTCCTGACGGGAATGCTGGCTTGCCGCGCCAGTGCTTCCAGCCGCAGCGCGCCCATTGCCCCGACAACCGCTATTTTGAGACTGAGGCCCTGTGCGACCGGGTTGGAGATGCGCAGCCACGGCTTGGCGCTTGGGTAGCGCCGCACCATCTCCTGCACCAAGGCCTCGCGGATACCGGCAAACTGCTGAACATGCTGATGGCCGTCGATGTGGTCGGGCGCGGCGCCCCAATGCGCTTCAAAAAGGTCGAGTTGTTGGGCAATCACCTGTCGTGCTTTGTCAACGTTAAAGCCAACCATGTAAGCCCGCAACATGGCGGCGCCCAAGCCCGTGCCATGGCCCGCTGCCACGGAGTATTCGCTGGTCCAGTCCAGGTGCAAACCTACACTCAGCTGACCGCGCACCGCCTGCAGCTTTGGCGCGTCTTGGGCCCAACGGGGTGACAGCACCATGGCGCTGGTGGCGTCAATTTTGCGGGCTAAGGCCAGGCGCGCTATGGCATCAGAGCATGCGGCGTTATAGGCGAAATCGTCGGCACACAGGAGCGTACTGCGCGCAAGCCACGGCGTGGACATAGCGTTCATGCAGCGGTGTGCCAATAGGCCGCCTGACCATAGTGGTGCTTTAAAAAATCTACCCACAGGCGCACCCGAAGGGGCAGGTGTTTACGTTGCGGGAAAACGGCGTAAATGCCATTGGCTGGGGCGTCAAACTCCTGCAGAACAGGCACCAAGCGGCCTGCGGCAATGTCGCCATCTACCTCCCAGGTGCTGCGCCAGGCGATCCCGTAGCCCGCCAGGCACCATTCGTGCAGCACTTGGCCGTCGCTGCAGTCGAGTGGGCCGCCGGGGCGCAGATGTTGTAGCTCGCCGTCGATGGTGAAGGCCCAGCCACGGGTTTGCGATGCGTCGCTGGACAGCGTGAGGCAGTCAAACTTGTGCAGATCACTGGGGTGCATGGGCTTGCCGCGCTGCTGCAGGTATTTAGGGGTGGCTACGCACAGGCGGCGGTTGTCGGCCAGGCGCACGCTGACCAGGGACGAGTCGGGCAAGTCGCCGACCCGCACAGCGCAGTCAAAGCCCTCGCCAGCCAAATCGACCACGCGGTCAGACAGGTTTAAAGAGATAGACACGTCGGCGTGCAGCTCGCGAAAGCGCGGCACAAGGGGCGCTACGTGCCTGCGACCAAAGCCTGCGGGCGCGGTGATGCGCAGGTGGCCGCTGGCTTTGACGCCACCGGCGCTCACGCTGGCCTCGGCGTTGGCCATGTCGGCCAGCACACGTTGGCAGTCTTCTAAAAACGCACTGCCCTCGTGGGTGAGGGTAATGCGCCGCGTGGTGCGCACCATAAGTTTGACACCCAAGCGCTCCTCCAGCGCGTCAATGCGCCTGCCAATAATGGCAGCGGCTACGCCCTCGGCCTGCGCAGCAGCGGTGAGGCTGCCCTTGGTGGCGACTGCGGCGAAGGTTTCGAGTTGTTTGAATTTGTCCACGTTGTGATTATGGAGCAGCGCTTATCGCGCCTAATTTTGCAGCATCTTGCGCGCTGTAACCCAGCTCTTTGAGCAGCTCGGCGCTGTGCTCACCCAGCTTGGGCGGATTCAAACGCACGCCCATGCGCTGGCCATCCAGCGTAAACGGGAACAGCACCGTGTTGGTTTGCTCGCCACTCGGCAAAGTGATGGGTGTGAGACCACCAGTGGCCAGCAGGTGCGGATCGTCTACCAGTTCGTGCGGTTTTTTGATGGGTGCGTAAGGCAGGCCGTTTTTCTCGAACGTGTCGCTCAACTCTTGCGCGCTGTAGTGGGCGAAGCGCGAGCGCAGTTGTGCCAAGAGGCGCAGGCGTTCGCGCACGCGGTCGTTGTTGTTGCCGTACAGCGGGTCGGCTTTCAGGTCGTCCCAGCCAAAGGCGTCGCACATCACCAGCCATTGCTTGTCGCTCACCGCGCTTAAAAATATTTGCTCACCATCTTTGACGGTGAACACGTCGTACACCGCCCAGGCGGAGATACGGTTGGGCATGGGGTCGGCGGCTTTGCCGGTGACGGCGTATTGCATCATGTGCTGCGCCACCAGAAAGATATTGTTCTCGTACAGCGCGGCCTGCACCTCTTGACCCAGTCCGGTTTTCTCTCTTTGGGCCAGCGCGGCCATGGCCGCTATCGCGCCAAACATGCCGCCCATGATGTCGTTCACGCTGCTGCCCGCGCGCAAGGGTTGGCCCACCGGGCCGGTCATGTAGGCCAGGCCGCCCATCATCTGCACTACTTCATCCAGTGCGGTGCGGTGCTCATACGGGCCGGGCAAAAAGCCTTTCAGGGCGATGTAAATCAGACGCGGGTTGAGTTTCTTCAAACTCGCATAATCCAGCCCCTGCGCGGCCATGGTCTCAGGGCGAAAGTTGTGGCTGACGATGTCGGCGGTGGCAATCAGCTTGAGCACCGCCTCGCGGCCTTCGGGTGTTTTAAGGTCGAGCACCAAAGACTTTTTATTGCGGTTAAACAGCGGGTAAAAACCTGCGCCCGAACCCAACAGGTTGCGGGTGTTGTCGCCTTTGGGCGGCTCGACCTTGATGACCTCTGCCCCCAGGTCGGCAAACACCATGCCGCAGGTGGGGCCCATGACCATGTGGGTGAATTCGACCATTCTCAGGCCTGCATAGGGGAGGTTTTTTTTGTACTCATAGGGTGCGACGGAGCTGAGGTTTTAGGTAACGCTAAAAGCGCAAAAATTACGCAAAAAACGCCAAAAAAGAGAATTAAAAGTAATTTCTAATCAACAGCACTAGTTATTTTTATTTAATTTCATTTTGTATTTTTTCGCGTTTTTTGCGCTATTTTTGCGTTTTCAGCGATACACCCCCGTACCACGAGGGCATACGTCCATCCGCATACACAAAGCCCAAAGGCAGCCCCGCCTCAGCCGTCATGCCATACAAGGGCTCACCCGGCAGCCCCACTTTCAAAGGCTCGCGTGCGGCGATGAGTTTTTCTATATCTATGCCGGTGCGTACGCCCATGGCTTCAAACATCATCACCAAATCTTCGGTCACCACATTGCCCGACGCACCGGGTGCATGGGGGCAGCCGCCCAAGCCCGCCATGGACGAGTCGAAACCGCGAATGCCTTCGTCATAGGCGGCTAAACAATTGGCAATGCCCAGGCCGCGCGTGTTGTGCATATGCGCGGCGCCGGCATGGCTGCCGATTTCGGCGCGCAATCGCCTGAACAGGCGGCGCACCTGCGCCGGATTGGCATATCCGACGGTGTCCGACAGGCCCGATTCGTCGGCGCCG
>JAYVDN010000294.1:0-2677 GCA_043749385.1 Polaromonas sp. | reverse complement strand
CAAAGCTGCGGCTGCCTTTTGAAGGACCGTAGGAGGGCTGCGGGTGCCCACAGCCTCCTGCAATCGCTCCAGCAGGTGTTTGGCTTGGTATGCATTGGCCAGCACGCAGGCGTCTGCCTGGGCCAGCAGCGCGCCATGTGCGTCAAGGGCCTGCCATGTAGGCGTGGTGCTTTGCGTAGGCTGCACGCTATGCACCTGCACGCCCCTGTGCACGGTAATGCGCGGGTGCGCCAGCCATGCAGCTACCAGGGCCGCTGGTTTAACCCAGGCGGCGTCAGCAAACCAATGCGCCTGCGGGCCCAGTTTGCCTGCGCGCTGTAGTGCACCGCAGGTTTGCCAGCCTTGGCCTTGAACCAAGAGCGCTTGCGCTGCAGCGGTGGTGGCGGCCAGCCCCAAGCGGCTTAGCTGGGAGATGGCGCTGGGCACCGTGCCCGCGAGCGACTGGTGAGGGGCCATCAGCGCTACCGGCAAGCCAGATGACGGTACAGCGCTGGCCGCGGGCAGCGCTGGGCCCGCAGGAAGAGCCTCCAGTACCATCACCTCGCAGCCGCGTAATGCCAGCGCGTGGGCCGTAGCCGCGCCCGCCAAACCTGCGCCGATCACTATGATGTGCATAGCCGTTAGCGCGATAGGGTAGAAAGCAAGACCTGATCAGCGCCGAACCTGCAAGGCGCCAGGGTTCACAATATTGGTGGGCGTGCCGCGAATGAAGTTGATCACATTGTCAAACGCCGCTCCAAAGTACAGCTCATAGCTGTTTTGCTCCACATAGCCAATGTGCGGCGTACAAATGCAGTTTTCCAGGCGCAGCAAGGCATGGCCCTGCAAAATGGGCTCTGACTCAAACACGTCCACCGCAGCCAAACCGGGGCGGCCACGGTTCAGGCCCGCGATCAAAGCGTCCTGCTCTATCAGCTCGGCGCGCGAGGTGTTGACGAGCAAAGCCGTGGGCTTCATCAGCGACAGCGCATTCAAGGTAACGATGCTTCGGGTTTCTTCATTCAGGCGCAGGTGCAGGCTGAGCACATCCGATTCTGCAAAAAACTGCTCTTGGCTACTGGCCACCAGATGGCCATCGGCCAGGGCCCTGGCCAGCGTGCTTTCGCGGCCCCACACCATCACCTGCATGCCAAAGGCGCGGCCATAGCCCGCCACCAGTTGGCCAATTTTGCCGTAACCGAACAGGCCCAGAGTTTTGCCGCGCAGCACCGTGCCCAAGCCAAAGTTAGCCGGCATGGACGCTGCCTTCAGACCAGACTGCTGCCACGCACCGTGTTTAAGGTGGGCCACATACTGCGGTAAGCGGCGCTGGGCCGCCATGATCAATGCCCACGTCATTTCTGCTGGCGCTATGGGGGAGCCCACACCTTCTGCCACCGCAATACCGCGCTCGGTACAAGCAGCTACGTCCACGTGGGAGCCCACTTTGCCGGTTTGCGCTATCAATTTGAGGCGCGGCAGTTTTTCAATCAGTTGACGCGTCAGCTGGGTGCGCTCGCGCACCAGCACGATCACTTCTGCGTCCTTGAGCCGCACGCTTAACTGGCCAATCCCTTTGACGGTATTGGTAAAAACCTTGGCGGGGTAGGCCTCAAGTTTGGAGGCACATTCGAGTTTGCGGACGGCGTCTTGGTAGTCGTCCAAAATTACAATATTCATAAGAGCGCTATTGTGCCCGTATCTGAGGCTGTCCCGCTGCTGACAAGCTGGCTTATTACGTCGGGTGTGCGCAGGGCTTGCGTGGGCGCGCTCAACGAAACGCAGTTGCAGTCGGATACCATCGGTTCTTACACTTTTTTTAATTGAGGATTTTCACCATGTCAATTTCCATGTCGTCGGCCAGTTTGCCCGTTTTTCAGGCCATGCTGGGTAATTTGAGCCATTTTTCAGACAAGGCACAGGGTTTTGTAGATGCCAAAAAATGCGATCCCACGGCATTGACCCAGTTTCGTCTGGCACCCGACATGCTGCCCTTTACGCGCCAGATCAGCATTGCCTGCGACGCCGCCAAAATGGGCGTAGCGCGATTGGCAGGGGTAGAAGCCCCGAGCTTTCCAGACACTGAAGCGACTTTGGCAGAGATGAAAGAGCGGATTGCCAAAACCATCGCGTTTATCGCCAGCGTGCCCGCCGACAAGCTGGACGGTACCGAGGATAAAGACATCACGTTTCCAGCGGGCCCTAACGTCACCAAAACCATGAAGGGCGAGGCCTACCTGAAGCACTGGGTGACACCCAACTTTTACTTTCACCTCACCATGGCCTATGCCATTTTGCGCCACAACGGCGTGGAGCTGGGCAAGCTGGAGTACTTGCTGGGCGCGCGTACGGCTGCGGCAAGCTAAGCGGCCTGCATCTCCATTGAGGCCAGTTTGTCTAGCTCGGCGCACACATCGGCAAAGCGGCCCGACACCACCATGCGGCCTGCGCGGTCTGCCGGCAGAGACGCGTCTACATTGCGCACTACACGCACGCGGTGGATGGGCTTGGCGCTGACGTTGGCCTGGGTACGCGGGTACGTGGTGCGGCTTGCATGAACCAACCTGCTACCCGACGAAGCGTTAACACATGACGCACGGGACGCGCTGCTCTGCCACGCGCCAGCATTTGCACGCACGGGCATACCTATGCCGCTGGTCTTGACAGTGCCAGCGTGCGGTGCAAAAAACAGCACCAC
>JAYVDN010000293.1:0-2411 GCA_043749385.1 Polaromonas sp. | reverse complement strand
ACTGACCCTGCCCTGACGTGAAGCTTTTCACGTTCTTACAAGATTGGTAACAACCCTTAACACCAGTTTCGTTATGTGGTTTTGCGGGTGATGCCTACGGGTAAACCCGATGCATTGAGCCAAGTTGAATCGGCGAACCATGGGTCATCCATGAGGCGTTGGCGCAACATAGGAAGGGCATCCAGACCCCAAAACACGTCTTGCTCCACTTGCATGCTGGGCACGCCAAAAACTTCAACCGCAATCGCAGCGTCGGTATTGGCTTTGAGTTCGGCTTTGACGGCATCGCTGGTGGCCAGTCTGGTGGGCTTTAGTTGCTCTGTCAACAAGGCCAGCCGCTGTATGTCTGCGCCCTCTAGCCCCGTCGTCCATACATGGCGAAAAATGGTTTCTGCCACGTAGCGGTTGCAGCTGCCATTGTTGCCGCAGGCCAGTGCCAAGCGCAGCAGGCCAATGGGGTTGAAAGGATGGCTGGCGGGTGCCTGCATGGGCAGGCCGTGCTCGCGTGCCAGCCATTGCATTTGGCGGTACGTCCAAGTGCGCTTGGGCGCTATCTCTGCGGGACCGAGCTGGCCATAGTGCTTGAGCATGGCGGCAAACAACACCGGCTTGTAAGTCACTTGGTAGCTCAGGCCTTGCAAGGCTACAGGCAAGCGCTCAAAAGCGAGGTAAGCGTAGGGCGAGATGAAATCGAGATAGAAGGTGATGTGCTTCATTGTGGCTGCATCGCTGGGCGTGGTGTTTCTATGTGCGCAGTGGTGGGTTCAACCGAGGGGTTTCGCCAAAAACTACTCCCGAGCGCAGCTTGTCTAGCCGCGCCCATACCTCTTGCTTTTCTTCGTCGTTCATCGCCCCCCACTTCACTATCTCATCTATCGTGCGCCAGCAGCCGGTGCACAGGCCGGTGGGGGCGTCCATTTGGCACAGAGAGATACAGGGCGAGGGTACAGGGTGCATTTTGAAGTGTTTTAGGGCTGTAGGCCAATAGAACATCGCGGGAGCAGCTATTGTATTGGTAGTCTGCAACCAGCTTGATCTAGTCTGTGTTGGAGCTCGGTAGAGGCTATGCCTCCACACGATTGTTCAGTAGCGCCGTGGCCGCGCGCGATTGGGGCTTGCGCTGCAAATGGTCGCTGATAAATTTCCCTGCATCTATCAGCTTGTCCAGATCAATACCAGTTTCAATGCCCATGCCGTGCAACATATACACCACGTCTTCGGTGGCTACGTTGCCCGTTGCACCTTTGGCATAAGGGCAGCCGCCCAGGCCAGCTACTGACGCGTCGTATTGCCATACGCCCATCTCCAGGGCGATGAGGGTGTTGGCCAGCGCTTGGCCATAGGTGTCGTGGAAGTGGCCCGAAATGTCGTTGATGTCGTAGTGCTTTAAAGTCGCTTCGATGGCGGCTTGCACTTTGCGCGGCGTGCCTACGCCGATAGTGTCGGCCACGCCGATGTGCTGCACACCAATGCCTTTCATCAGACCTGCAAGATAGCCCACCTGCTGCGGCGCGACCTCGCCTTCATACGGGCAGCCTACGGCGCAGCTCATGGCACCGCGCACGTACACCCCAGCGGTGCGGGCAGCGGCCACTACGGGTGCAAAACGCTCAATGCTTTGTTCTATGGAGCAGTTGATATTGCGCTGGCTGAAGGCCTGACTGGCGGCCGCGAACACGACGATTTCATCAGGGCTGGATTTCAGCGCCGCCTCAAAGCCCTGCATGTTGGGTGTGAGCACGCTGTAGCGCACGCCATTCTTGCGTTGCACACCCGCCATCACCTGGGCGTTGTCGGCCATTTGCGGCACCCATTTGGGCGACACAAAACTGGTGACTTCAATCTCGGTCAAGCCAGCGTCTTGCAGCATATGCACTAGTTGGATTTTCACCTGTGCAGGAACGGGTTGTTTTTCGTTTTGCAAGCCATCGCGCGGGCCGACGTCAACGAGTTTTACTTTAGCGGGATATCCCATGTTCAATAACCTTTGTTTCTGTCTACGATGCCTGCGACACTGTGCCCACTGTGCACAGCGATGATTTTGCGCGCAATCTGCGCAATGCTCTCGTTACGCAAAGTGCGCGCAGAGGTGTGGGGTGTCACGGTGATTTTCGGATGTTTCCAAAAAGCGTGCTCGGCAGGCATTGGTTCCTGGCGAAACACGTCCAGTGTGGCGCCTGCCAAATGGCCGCTGTCTAGCAGGGCCAGTAAATCTGCATCCACCACATGCGCGCCACGCGCCACGTTGATCACGTAGCCACCGCTTTGCAGCAAACTCAGTGTGCGTCGGTTCACCATGTTCTCCGTCTGGGGCGTAAGAGGCAACAGGCAGACCAAGACTTTGCTTTGGCGTAAAAACGCGTCCAGTTGATCGACGCCATGCCAGCAATGGACGCCTTCGATCTGTTTAG
>JAYVDN010000292.1:0-3849 GCA_043749385.1 Polaromonas sp. | reverse complement strand
TGGCCGATGCAGGCGCTGAGATTGCCAAAGCAGAGCGCATCAACACCGTAGACGCGTTGCAGGTCGACTTGTACGACCACGATGCCGCTGCGCCCGTGCTGGACAGCATTGCCTTCTACAAACACTGCCGCCTGGCGCTGACCGAGCAGGGCGTGATGACGGTCAACCTGTTTGGCCGCATGGCCAGCTACGACAAAAGCGTAGAGAAAATTTGCAAAGCTTTTGGCGCTGAGAATGTGTGGGCCTTCAAGCCCACCATCGAGGGTAATGCCATTGTGCTGGCGCACCGCAGCCCCCGCACCGAGCTGCGCGCCCAGCTTGCTGAAAACGCCGATATCATCCACACTCGCTTTGGCTTGCCAGCGCACAAATGGCTGCGCATTTTTAAACCCGTGCCATGAACGCTTCTATTCAAAACGCCGTGAAAACTACTACCGCCACACCCGCCGCCAGCGCTGCTAAAGCCAAGCCCAGCGCACCGGCCGCCCCCTTCGCCGGCCCAGTGGACTGGCGCCGTTTGGTCGACTGGCTGAGTGCTGATGGCGTCATCAGTGTCGAGGAAGCCCACCGCACCATTGCCCGCTGTTCGCAGGCCGAGAGCGCGCAGCACCCCTTGGTGCGCCTGGCCAGCGTGGCCATGACGCGCCAGTCGGACGGCAAGCCACTGGACATCGAGACCCTCACCCAGTACCTGGCCCACAAAGCGGGGCTGGAGTATTTGCGCATTGACCCGCTCAAGGTGGACGTGGGCAAAGTAGCCGACACCATGAGCGCCTTTTATGCCGAGCGCCATGGCGTGCTACCCGTGCAGGTCAATCCCAACGAAGTGGTGGTAGCCACGTCGCAGCCCTTCATCAACGACTGGATGGGCGAGGTAGAGCGCCAGGCCCGGCGCAGTGTGCGCATGGTGGTGGCCAATCCGCAGGATATTCACCGCTACACCGCAGAGTTTTTTGCACTCGCCAAATCAGTGCGTGCGGCTGTCAAATCGGGCAGTGGCACCAGCGCGGCCAGCTTTGAGCAACTGGTCGAGCTGGGCAAATCTGCCAAGGCTTTGGATGTCAACGACCAGGGCGTGGTGCAGGTGGTGGACTGGCTTTGGCAATACGCCTTTGACCAGCGCGCCAGCGACATCCACCTGGAGCCGCGCCGAGAGCAGGGCGTGATCCGCTTTCGTATTGACGGCATACTGCATCCGGTGTACCAACTACCCCCCGGCGTGCTGAGCGCCATGACCGCCCGCATCAAGCTGCTGGGCCGCATGGACGTGGTCGAGAAGCGCCGTCCGCAAGACGGCCGCATCAAAACCCGTAACCCGCGCGGTGATGAGATTGAGATGCGCCTGTCTACCTTGCCCACCGTGTTTGGCGAAAAAATGGTGATGCGTATTTTTGACCCCGACACCGCCGTGAAAGACCTGGACGGCCTGGGCTTTAGCCAGCACGATGCCACCCGCTGGGAAGAGCTGGTCAAGCGCCCCAACGGCATTATTTTGGTCACTGGCCCCACGGGTTCGGGCAAAACCACCACGCTGTACTCCACCCTCAAACGGGTGGCCACCGAAGAGGTCAACGTCAGCACCATCGAAGACCCTATCGAGATGATCGAGCCCGCGTTTAACCAAACCCAGGCGCAAAACCAGCTCGACTTCGGCTTTGCAGAAGGGCTGCGCGCCCTCATGCGCCAAGACCCCGACGTGATCATGGTGGGCGAGATACGCGACCACGCCACAGCCGATATGGCCGTGCAAGCGGCCCTTACCGGCCACTTGGTCTTCAGTACCCTGCACACCAACGATGCGCCCAGCGCCATCACCCGCTTGATGGAGCTGGGTGTGCCGCCGTATTTGATCAACGCCACCATGCTGGGCGTGCTGGCCCAGCGCTTGGTGCGCACCTTGTGCAAGCAATGCAAGGTGCCTGACCCAGATGCCCCCCGCGAGGCGATTAACGAAGTCATCAAGCCCTGGAAAATCAACACTGGCTACCATCCCTACAAAGCCGTAGGCTGCGTGGACTGCCGCATGACAGGCTTTATGGGCCGCATGGGCATTTACGAGTTGCTAACGGCCAGTGAGGAGTTTAAATTGCAAATCAACCAAGAGCCTAGCATCGACGCGCTACGCCGCCAAGCCGTGGCCGATGGCATGCGCCCCTTGCGCCTGGCGGGCGCGCTGCGCGTGGCAGAGGGTTTGACCACATTGCAAGAGGTGCTCACGGCTACTCCGCCTATGGCTTAGGCGGTGCTGTGCTAACTGAAAAGATCTGCGCCATCAAGTAGTTTATAAGCGAATGGATAGGTGGTATCCACACTTCACTTTCAGGGCTGCCCCGCCACAATTCGTGCATCCTCATAACAAATGGAGCATGGTGTGAATATCAAAAGTCAAAAAGACTTCTTCTCAGGGCTGATGTTTTTAATTGTGGGCTTGGCTTTTGCCATCGGCTCTTACAGTTACGGCATGGGCGACGGTGCCCGTATGGGCCCCGGCTATTTTCCGCGTTTGCTGGGCGTCATCATGGCTGTTTTGGGCAGCGTGATTGTGTTCAAAGCCTTAACCGTGGCCACTCCTGATGGCGAGAAAATCGGTAAATGGGCTTGGAAGCCATTGGCTTATGTGCTGGGTGCCAACTTGGCTTTCGGCGTTTTGTTGGGCGGCTTGCCTAGCATCAAGCTGCCCGCCATGGGCATGATTGCCGCAATCTACGCTCTGACCATCATTGCCAGCTTTGCCGATGGCAAGGTCAAGATGAAAGAAGTGCTGATTTTGGCCACCATTTTGGCGGTCGGCAGCTATTTGGCTTTCATTATGCTGCTCAAATTGCAGATCCCGGTGTGGCCCACCTTCATCGGTTAAGCGGAGAAAAATAATATGGATTTACTGAACAACTTATCGATTGGTTTTGGCGTCGCATTCACGATGCAAAACCTGTTGTACGCCTTCATCGGCTGTATCTTGGGCACCTTGATCGGTGTGCTACCCGGCATCGGCCCTGTGGCTACTATCGCTATGCTGCTGCCCGCCACCTACGCGCTGCCTCCGATTGCCGCGCTGATCATGCTGGCCGGCATTTACTACGGCGCTCAGTACGGCGGCTCTACCACCGCTATTTTGGTGAACTTGCCCGGCGAATCGTCCTCGGTGGTCACCTGTATTGACGGCTACCAAATGGCCAGGCAGGGGCGAGCGGGCCCGGCGCTGGCGGCTGCGGGATTGGGCTCTTTCTTTGCAGGTTGCGTAGGTACTTTGATCTTGGCTGCTTTTGCACCGCCGTTGACCGAGCTGGCCTTCAAATTCGGCCCGGCCGAATACTTCTCGCTCATGATCTTGGGCTTGGTCGGCGCTGTGGTGTTGGCATCGGGCTCCTTGCTTAAAGCTATCTCCATGATCTTGCTGGGCTTGCTGCTCGGCTTGGTCGGCACCGACGTGAACTCGGGCGTGGCACGCTTTAGCTTTGACATCCCAGAACTCACCGACGGCATTGGCTTCGTGGTGATCGCCATGGGCGTGTTCGGCTACGGCGAGATCATTACCAACCTGGCCCAGCCCGAGGATGACCGTGAAGTGTTTACAGCGGAAGTGCACGGCCTGTGGCCTACCAAGGCTGACTTCAAGGCCATGCCCCTGCGGTGCTGCGCGGTACTGCGCTGGGTTCTTTGCTGGGCGTGCTGCCCGGTGGCGGTGCCTTGTTGGCAGCTTTTGCGGCCTACACGCTGGAGAAGAAGATTCCTTTGAAGCCGGGTGAAATCGCCTTCGGCAAAGGCAATATCCGTGGTGTGGCGGGCCCCGAGTCGGCTAACAATGCCGGTGCACAAACCTCCTTCATTCCGTTGCTGACCTTGGGCATT
>JAYVDN010000291.1:0-3887 GCA_043749385.1 Polaromonas sp. | reverse complement strand
AAAAAAATGGAGAGAGCACAAAACACACAACTCCAACCCCAAGCTGTCAAACTATCGCGCATACCGCATCAAGGCTCGTGGGAAGTCGTGGTGATGTCGCTAGCGTGGTCGTGCCCAAGATCGTCATGGTCGATCAAAGGGCCGCTTGCGTTCTTTGGACTCACCCCATTGGGTTTTGAAAAAGCATTCACAGCAGCGTAGTCGTTTTGCGGGTTGGGGTCAAAACTGGCCCCCGGAGGCAGCTCCATGCTATTGAAATGGTGGTCGCCATGCTCGTCGTGGGCATGGCCTTGGCTGGCTGCGCGCACCATGCCATAGGGCCCACGCCCGGCGAATGGGCGGCGCTGCTGGTAGCGTGAGTCTCCGCGCGAGCCGAAATTGTCCTCCCGGCCAAAAAAGGTGTCACTGCGCGGCAAAAAGCGCGACAGCTCGGTCAGCGCCATCTCGTAGACGCCGCGTTTGAACTCCACCACCACGTCCAGCGGCACCCAGTAGTCGTTCCAGCGCCAGGCGTCAAACTCGGGGTGGTCGGTGGCGCGCAGGTTCAGGTCGGTGTCGTAGCCCACCAACTGCAGCAGAAACCAGATTTGTTTTTGGCCACGGTAATGGCCCCGCGATTCGCGGCGTATAAACCGGTCAGGCACCTCATAGCGCAACCAGTCTCGCGTACGGGCTACGATCTGCACATGTTCAGGCTTCAGGCCCACTTCTTCGTGCAACTCTCGTAACATAGCCTGCTCAGGGTTTTCACCCCGGTCAATGCCGCCTTGCGGAAACTGCCAGCTGTGGGTGCGAATTCGCTTTCCCCAAAACACCTGGTTTTTCTGGTTGAGCAAGATGATGCCGACGTTGGGCCGAAAGCCGTCCCGGTCAAGCATAATCAACTCCAAATTTTTAAACTTAGTTCATTATGCACGCCGCGTTACGTAGTGCAAGGGCTTGGTTACTCTTTTCCGGTATTTTTAAGCAAGTTGTTCAGCAAAGTAGATACGCCATGAAAGCCAGCCAGTTCCTTATCTCCACCCAAAAAGAAGCCCCAGCTGATGCTGAGGTCGCCAGCCACAAGCTGATGATGCGCGCCGGCCTGATCAAAAAACTCGGCGCAGGTATTTACAACTACATGCCCATGGGCCTGCGGGTGATCCGCAAGGTGGAAGCCATCGTGCGCGAGGAGATGAACCGGGCAGGCGCGGTAGAGCTGTCCATGCCCGTGATCCAGCCTGCGGAGCTGTGGCAAGAGTCGGGCCGCTTTACCAGCAACGGCCCCGAGCTGCTGCGCCTGAAAGACCGCCATGGGCGGGACTTTATCGTGCAGCCCACCAGCGAAGAAGTGATCACCGACATCGCCCGCCAAGAGCTGCGCAGCTACAAACAATTACCAAAGAACTTCTACCAAATCCAAACCAAGTTCCGCGACGAGCGCCGCCCGCGCTTTGGCCTGATGCGTGGGCGCGAGTTCACCATGAAGGATGCCTACAGCTTTGACCGCGACGAGGCCGCTGCCCGCGCCAGCTACCAAGTCATGGCCGATGCCTACCGCCGTATCTTCGATCGCTTCGGGTTAAAGTACCGCGCCGTCGCTGCTGACAGCGGTGCCATTGGCGGCGACGCCAGTGAAGAGTTTCAAGTCATCGCTGCTACGGGCGAAGACGCGATAGTGTTTTGTCCCCACAGCGCCTACGCCGCGAACATGGAGAAAGCCGAGGCCGCAGCGCCCGGGCCGCGCGGCCCAGCCACCCAGGCCATGGCCAAAACGCCGACGCCCGGCAAAGCTACCTGTGAAGACGTGGCTGCACTGCTGAGCGTACCCTTGAACACCACGGTGAAATCTCTGGTGCTGGCCACCGACACGTTGAACGACAAAGGCGAAGTCCTTAAAAGCCAAGTGTGGCTGCTGCTGGTGCGCGGCGACCACTCGCTCAATGAAGTCAAGGCCAACAAAGTGCCCGGTTTGGATGTGGGCTTTCGCTTTGCCACCGTGCCCGAGATAGAGGCGCATTTTGGTTGCAAGCCTGGCTACCTCGGCCCTCTGAACATGAAGCAGCCCGTCAAAGTGGTGGCCGACCGCGAAGTAGCCGCGTTAAGCGATTGGATTTGCGGTGCCAACGAAGAAGACTTCCACATGACCGGCGTGAATTGGGAACGCGATATTTTTCCAAATATTGCGGGGGGCGAAAGTTCTGTAGTCATCGCCGACATCCGCAATGTGGTGGAAGGCGACCCCTCACCCGATGGCAAAGGCCCACTGGCGATTGAGCGCGGCATCGAGATTGGCCATGTGTTCTACCTCGGCACCAAATACAGCAAGGCGATGAACGCCACCTTCCTGGACATCGATGGCAAGCCCAAGCTGTTGGAGATGGGCTGCTACGGCATCGGCATCACGCGTCTGCCAGCCGCCGCCATTGAGCAAAACCACGACGACAAAGGTATCATTTGGCCTGACGCATTGGCACCTTTCACGGTGGTGATTTGCCCCGTAGACCCGGCCCGCAGCCCCGAAGTGAAAGCCGAGAGCGACAAGCTGTACAAGCAGCTTTTAGACAGCGGTGTCGACGTGATTCTGGACGACCGTGGCGAGCGCCCCGGCGGTATGTTTGCCGACTGGGAACTCATCGGCGTGCCCCACCGCGTGACCTTTGGCGACCGGGGCCTGAAAGAGGGCATGGTGGAGTACAAACACCGCCGCGATGCAGAAGCCACTAAAGTGCCGTTGGCCGATATTTTTGCCCATGTCAAAACCCGTGTTGCAAAATAGTACTTCGCTAATTATTGAGCCAAATCGCCGCACAGCCCTTTGGAGTGTTGCGCGAGCAGCTACTGTTCTGGTAGCTAGCCCATGGTGCATGCAAACGGCGGTGGCAGGCGGCCAGCTAGAGGAGCCGCTGGTCGATTCGGTGCGCTCAGCGCTCAGCTCGGCGATTAATAACAGCGCCCCGCCGATCCCGGAATTCAACGACACCGAAAGCCGTATCAAGTACCTGCGCTGGCTGGGTGCGATGAGCGACCGGCTTGTCAAAAAGAAAACTGATTTCCAAACCCGCAAAGATTTTTTGCAAACCGTCTGGTACGAGAGCAAGCGCGCCGGTATCGACACTACCATGGTGCTGGGCCTGATCACCGTAGAGAGCAACTTCCGCAAATACGCGGTGAGCCGCGTAGGCGCACGCGGCTACATGCAGATCATGCCGTTTTGGGTGCGCGTGATAGGCGATGGTGACGCCAGCAAACTCTTTCACATGCAAACCAACATCCGCTTTGGCTGCGTGATCTTGCGCCACTATCTGGAGCGTGAGCGGGGCGACACCTTTTTGGCGCTGGGCCGCTACAACGGCAGCCGGGGTAAGGCCGAGTACCCGAATGCCGTAAATGCGGCGAAAAAGCAGTGGGAGTGGCAGGGGTAGGCTCGGGGCTTACCCCTGGATGCTTATGCGTAGCCCACTGTGCCACTGGACGCTACGGTAATGGTTTTGCCTGCCGCAGCCGTGTAAGTGGCTGACTTCACTGTACTCATGTAGACGTACTCGCCCTTGACGGCGTCATTGGTTACCGTCATCAGCAAATAGCCGCGCCGGAGGGTGTCGCAGTAGTTTAAATCGTCGATCAAACCCAAGCCTGCGCCCACCGCTTTATCGCCCACCTGGGGCACCAACGCGCTGCCGTCAAGTGAGCTGGCCAATGCACCCAAACCAAAGGCTTCGAAGCCCGGCGCGGTCACGGATGAGGTTGCAAACTCAACACCCACCTTCTCACCGGCCAGCGTGGTCAGGTTGGTAAACCATCCATTGTGCGAATCGCCAGACAACGCAACCAGTTTTTTATTTTGCGCTTTGATAGTTTGCAAGATGACTTCGCGGTTGCTGGGGTAGCCATCCCACGAATCCAGG
>JAYVDN010000290.1:0-4459 GCA_043749385.1 Polaromonas sp. | reverse complement strand
GGTTTTGAGGTCACCTACCTTGACGTGCAAGAAGACGGCCTGCTGAACCTGGACGTGTTCAAAGCCGCCATCCGCCCCGACACGATTCTTGCCAGCGTGATGTACGTGAACAACGAGATCGGCGTGATCCAGGACGTCACCGCCATCGGCAATATCTGCCGCGAAAAAGGCGTGATCTTCCACGTAGACGCAGCGCAGGCCACGGGCCGCGTAGAGTTTGACATCAGCAAAATGCCGATTGATTTGATGAGCCTGACCAGCCACAAAACCTATGGCCCCAAAGGCATTGGCGCGCTGTATGTGCGCCGCAAGCCGCGCATTCGCATCGAGGCGCAAATGCACGGTGGTGGCCACGAGCGCGGCATGCGCAGCGGCACGTTACCGACGCACCAGTGCGTAGGTATGGGCGAGGCTTACCGCATTGCCAAAGAAGAGATGGTTCAAGAGAATAAAAAGATCAGCGCTTTGCAACAACGCTTGATGAATGGCCTGAAGGGCATTGAGCAAGTGTTTATCAACGGCCACGAGACCCAGCGCGTGCCGCACAACATCAACATGAGCTTTAACTATGTCGAGGGTGAGTCGCTCATTATGGGCATCAAAGGCTTGGCCGTGTCGTCTGGATCGGCCTGCACCTCTGCATCGCTAGAGCCCAGCTACGTATTGCGCGCCTTAGGCCGCAGCGACGAGCTAGCCCACAGCAGCCTGCGCATGACGATTGGCCGTTGGACGACCGAAGAAGAAATCGACTTTGCCATCCACACCATCAAAGAAAACGTCGCCAAACTGCGCGACATGAGCCCGTTGTGGGATATGTACCAGGAAGGAATTGATATTTCCAGCATCCAGTGGACGGCGCACTGAGAACGTATTGACAAACTTAGCGGTGCGCGTTCAGCGTGGCACTATCCCAGTTTTCGGTGACAGATCAAACGACCTGCGCAGCAGCCGTTTGCCCTGTCCCCAGGTTACACAAGCAAAGAGGTAAACAAAATGGCATATTCTGAAAAAGTGGTAGACCACTACGAAAACCCCCGCAACGTCGGCAGCTTTGAAAAAGGCGACGACACAGTGGGCACCGGCATGGTGGGTGCACCTGCCTGCGGCGACGTGATGAAGCTGCAAATCAAGGTCAACCCCCTTACGGGCGTGATCGAAGACGCACGCTTTAAAACCTATGGCTGCGGCTCGGCCATTGCATCCAGCTCGCTCGTCACCGAGTGGGTCAAAGGCAAAACCCTTGACCAGGCAGCAGCGTTGAAAAACAGCCAAATCGCCGAAGAGCTGGCCTTGCCGCCCGTCAAAATTCACTGCTCCATCCTGGCCGAAGACGCCATCAAAGCGGCTGTGAATGATTACAAAGCCAAGCACGGCGTTGCTGTTGCAGTAGCCGCTTAAAGAAATTACCCAGCCGGTCTCGGAGCCATTAACTCCGTTCGGGCTGAGTGAAGCCAAGTCTTATACGATCTGTGCTTTCCTACGATCTGTGTCTTTAGCGAATACTTAACCATGGCCGTTACCCTCTCCCCCGCCGCAGCCAAGCACGTCACCAAATACCTTACCAAGCGCGGTAAGGGTATCGGCGTGCGCTTGGGCGTTAAAACCACCGGCTGCTCGGGCCTGGCCTACAAGCTGGAGTACGTGGACGAAGTGCCGCCTGAAGATGTGTTGTTTGAAACCCAGGGGATCAAGCTGATGGTGGATCCCAAGAGCTTGGCTTATTTGGACGGCACCGAGCTGGACTTCGTGCGCGAGGGCTTGAACGAGGGCTTCAAGTTCAACAACCCGAATGAGCGCGACAAGTGCGGCTGCGGCGAATCGTTTCGTGTGTAAAGCTACTGCGCAGCTGTTATGCGTCGTTGCGCGGTGCTCGAAATCCTCACGTACCTTAAGTACGTTCCGGTTTCTGCGCTCCGTGCGCTTAGCCTAACAACTGCTCGCTACGCTTTCCATCACGAAACTTGCTGTTTTTAACGTGAACCTCCAGTCCACCGACTTTGAACTCTTCAACCTGCCACTGACCTTTGCGCAGGACCGCGCGGCCATCGATGCGCGCTGGAAAGACTTGCAGCGTGAGGCGCACCCCGACAAGTTCTCGGCCCAGGGCGCTGCGGCGCAGCGCATTGCCATGCAGTGGAGTGTGCGCATTAACGAGGCCTACCAGCGCCTGAAAGACCCGGTCAAGCGCGCGGCTTACCTGTGCGAGCTGCACCAAGCGCCGATCAACGCCGAAAATAACACCGCCATGCCCGCAGCCTTCTTGATGCAGCAAATGGAGCTGCGCGAAGAGCTTGATGATGCAAAATCAGAAGATAATTTAGACCAAATCAGCCTGCAAGCCCATAAAATATCGCGGGAGCAGCTACTGAAAATAGAGCATTTAATCGACAGCACGAAAGACTACAAAGAAGCCGCGCAAGCCGTCCGAGCCCTCATGTTCGTGGAGCGATTCCGCCAAGACATCGAAGCGCGTTACGACCTGTTGGCGCAGTAGTTTTGGCGCATTAATTTTGGCGCATTAATTTTAGAAACCCATGGCGTTATTACAAATCTCTGAACCGGGCCAAAGCCCTGACCCGCACACGCGCCGTATTGCCGTGGGCATTGACCTGGGCACCACCCACTCCTTAGTAGCCGCAGTCAAAAGCGGCGTGGCCGAATGCTTGCCAGATGACGAGGGCAGGGTGATCTTGCCCAGCGTAGTGCGCTACCTGCCAGACAACGGCCGCCAAATCGGCGCTGCGGCGCAAGCCGCGCAAAGCATAGACCCGGAGAACACGATCGCCAGCGTCAAGCGCCTCATGGGGCGCGGCATGAACGATATTGCCAACGCCGACAAGCTGCCCTACAAACTGCTGGCAGAAAAAGGCTCGGGCGGCGGCATGGTAAAAATTGCCACAGACTTTGGCGAGAAATCTCCCGTGGAAGTAAGCGCCGAGATTTTGGCCACCCTGCGCTTTCGCGCAGAAGACAGCTTTGCTGACGATATCTACGGCGCGGTGATCACCGTGCCTGCCTACTTTGACGACGCGCAGCGCCAGGCCACCAAAGACGCCGCCCAGCTGGCGGGCATCAACGTGCTGCGCCTCATCAACGAGCCCACCGCTGCTGCCATAGCCTACGGGTTGGAAAACGCCAGTGAGGGCGTGTACGCGGTGTACGATCTGGGCGGCGGCACGTTTGACATCTCTATCCTGCGCCTGTCCAAAGGCGTGTTTGAAGTCATCTCCACCGGCGGCGACAGCGCGCTGGGCGGTGACGACTACGACCGCGCGCTGGCCGACCTGATCCTGGCGCAAACCGGTTTGACCGCCAGCACCGCCAGCGACAAAGCGGCCATCAAAATGTTGGCCCGCGATGTAAAAGAAAAACTTTCTGCTACTGATTTAGTAGCTTCTCCCGCGATTCTTTCCTCATCCAAAGTCGATTTTGTGATGGAAAGAGGCAGTTTTGAGCACGCCACAGCGCACCTGACCGCCAAAACTATTGCAGCGGTGCGCAAAGCCCTGCGCGATGCCAAGCTGGACAAAGACGGCGTACAAGGCGTAGTAATGGTGGGCGGCTCTACCCGCATGCCGCAGGTGCAAAAGGCCGTGGCTGAGTTCTTTGGCAAAGCGCCGCTGAACAATCTGAACCCCGATGAAGTGGTGGCCCTGGGCGCTGCCATTCAGGCCAACCAGTTGGCCGGCAACAACCCCCAAGGCGACCTGCTGCTGCTGGACGTGATTCCGCTGTCGCTGGGCATCGAGACGATGGGCGGGCTGGTGGAGCGCATCGTGCCGCGCAACGAAACCATTCCGACCGCCAAGGCGCAAGACTTCACCACCTACAAAGACGGCCAAACCGCGTTGGCGCTGCATGTGGTGCAGGGTGAGCGCGATCTGGTAGCTGACTGCCGCAGTCTCGCCCGCTTTGAGCTGCGCGGTATCCCGCCCATGGTGGCCGGTGCAGCGCGCATCCGCGTGACCTTTACCGTGGACGCCGATGGCCTGCTCAACGTGGGAGCCAAAGAGCAGATCAGTGGCGTAGAGGCGCAAATTGATGTGAAACCCAGCTACGGCCTGAGCGATGACGAGATTGCCAAGATGCTGCAAGACAGCTTTAGCACGGCGCAGGTGGACATGCAGGCGCGTGCGCTGGCCGAGGCCAGGCTAGACGCTGATCGCATGATTTTGGCCACACAAAGTGCATTGAAAGCCGATGGCCAGTTGCTCAGCGGCGAGGAGCGCGCTGCCATCGAAAGTTTGATCGAAGCGGTGCGGGAATCTAAAAACTCAGAAGAGGCCGCCTTCATTGAGCAGCAAACCAAGCTACTCGCCGACGGCACCGAAGCCTTTGCCGCCCAGCGCATGAACGCTGGCATCCAAAAAGCCTTAGCGGGCAAAAACATCGAAACCGTGTAAATACAAAGTTACCCCCACCGTTCGGGCTGAGCCTGTCGAAGCCTTCTTACGAACCT
>JAYVDN010000289.1:0-7155 GCA_043749385.1 Polaromonas sp. | reverse complement strand
GTGTTCGACGACAGCGCGGCCCACTTGACGCAAACAATACCCGCCATGCCAGGCCCGGCGCAGCTTGCCCAGCTCAAAGTGCAGTTTGCAGACCATTTGCTGCTGCAATTTCCCAAAGCGGGCCACTCGCTGGCGCGTGACTTCAAATGGCTGGGCAGCTACCGCTACGGCATTTTGCACATGGGTGGGCGAAACGCAGCCGACCTGCGCGCACGCTGCCAAGCCGCCAGTGCGCTACTACAATGGCCCCTGCCCTATGCCGACACAGCACTGCACGCTGGCGCGCATGAAACCTCTCTTGCCACCGGGCACTCACACCATCTCACTTCACCCTCCCCCTCCTGGAAACTTTCGACATGAACCTGCACACTACATTGCGCCGCATGGCCACATTATTGGCCGTAGCCGCCATTAGCACCTTGATGGGCTGCGCCGCGATCAACGCGCAAAACCCCAGCGGCGCACTCAAGCCCGTCAACGCCCATGTGGTGGACGACGTCAGCTCCGTCATGCTCAAAGGCCACGACGTGGTGTCCTACTTCACCCAGGGAAAACACGCCCTGGGCAGCACCCAATTTGCCAGCGTGTACGAGGGCGTGACTTTTCGTTTTGCCAGTGCGGAGCACAAAGCTTTGTTTGACAAAGAGCCTGTCAAGTACATTCCCCAGTTCGGTGGCTACTGCGCCAACGGCATCGTCTATGGCATCCCTTGGGGCGGTGACGCCGACACCTGGATGATCCAGAACGGCAAGCTGTACATCTTTGGCGGCCAAGGCTCTAAGGACGGGTTTGAAGTTGACAGGCCCGGCAATATGGCCTTGGCAGAGAAGTATTGGAAAGACGAAGTCAATGGCAGCAACAGCTTTATCCAGCGCACCAAGCGTTTGGTGTTCAAAGTGCCGCATTACAAAAGCGGCGAACAAATAGCCAATGAAGTTGCGGCCAAAAAGGCCAAGGGCTAACATCAGCCCCGCATGGGTTTTGAGGAGCGATTTACATGCAGACACTGTCCATCACACTTGCCCAACGCACCGTTAGCCGCAGTGCTTTTCACAAGCTCGCATCGTTACTCGCCATCGGCGCAGTAGCCTGCCTGTTGGGCTGCTCAGCCATGAATGCGCAAAACCCCAGCGGCAACCTCAAACCCGTCAACGCCCACGTGATAGACGGCACCAGCCACGTCATGCTCAAGGGGCACGACGTGGTCTCTTACTTCACCCAAAACAAGCACGCCATGGGCAGAGCGCAGTTTGCCAGCGTGTACGAGGGCGTGAATTTTTACTTCGCCAATGCAGAGCACAAAGCCCTGTTTGACAAACAGCCCGCCAAGTACCTGCCCGAGTACGGCGGCTATTGCGCCAACGGCATTGTCTATGGCATCCCATGGGGCGGTGACCCTGACAGCTGGATGATGCTGGGCGGCAAGCTCTACATGTTCGGCGGCCTGGGCTCGCGCGAGGGGTTCTTGCTCGATGTGCCGGGCAACACCGCCCTGGCCGACAAATACTGGAAAGAAGAAGTCGCTGGCAGCAACAGCTTTTGGCAACGTACCAAGCGCCTCACCTTGCGCGTGCCGCACTACAAAACCGGTAAAGAGCTGGCTGAGGAAGTAGCGGCCAAGAGGTCCAAGGGCTGACGCGCAGTTGCTGCGGGCTTTGACGAGTGCTGTCCCGCCGTCCAAAACCCGCCCGCAGACCCTTCGCGATATCTCAGGCACTATGTATTTAATAGCTGATCCCGCGATATTCTATTGGCCTACAGCTTGATGAGCACCTGAAAAACGACTCCAAAACCGGAGAATTTGCGGTTATCAGGCGGTTTTCGAGCCGCTTGAAGCTTCAAAACGCCCCAAAACGGCAATTTTGACCGAATTTTAAGACACCAATCGGTCTGCAGCCCAATAGAATATCGCGGGAGCAGCTACGTAATGCATAGCGGGCATTTTCTCGTTGCTCAGTTCACCACACCAACTTTGGTCAACCCCGCCTTCTGCGCCATCGCCAAAAACGCCGCGACATAGGCATAGGGCGTATCGGCTGAGGGGCGCAGGTGGATCTCGGGTTGTAAGGGCATCGCGGCGGCGGCGTTGACTTTGGCGCTGAGGGTGGGGATGTCGGGCACGCTCTCACTACCCCAGCGCAGAAAACCTGCGGCGTCCATTTGCAGCACCACCACTTCGGGCACTACTTTGGAGGTTTGTGCGGAGGGCATGTCCAGGTTGACTGAATGCAACTGCACGGGGATGGTGATGATGAGCATGACGATGAGCACCAGCATCACGTCGATGAGGGGCGTGGTGTTCATCTCGATCATCGGACTGGACTCGGACTCGGCGCTGCCCAAGTGCGGTGAGAGGTGTTGGCTGTAGAGCTTCATGGGTTTGCCGTGTGGTTCTTACCTTGCATTGAGTTGCCCATCCGGCATGGGCTCGGTAATGAGCCCTACCCGTGCGAAACCATAGCCTTGTGCGGTGTCGATGATTTGGCCCACAAAAGCATAGGGGGCATTGGCATCGGCGCGGATGTGCAGTTCGGGTTGCGGGCTGCGCGTGGCCACTTGGCTGATCATGCTGGAGAGGGCCTGGATGTCGGGTGCAAAAGTGGCATTGAAGTACATATTGCCCACGCGGTCGACGCTGATGACGACATAGTCGCCGCTGGTGTCGCGGCGCTGCGCTGTCTCGATGGGCAGGTTCAGCGCCACGGTGGCGCTGACTACGGGAATAGTGAGCAAAAAGATGATCAGCAGTACCAGCATCACGTCTACCAGGGGCGTGGTGTTGATCTCGGCCATCCAGCCGTCGCCATCATCGCTGCTGTCTTGGGCGGTGTAGAGGGACATGGGCTTAGCTTTGCTCGGAGACTTGTGGTTTGGTCTCTGAAAACTTGGGCCCAGAAGCCATGACCTCTGACGCTTTGGCCGTGTCGCTACCGTAGGTAGTGGCCAGCAACAAGATATGCAGCTTGGCGCCAAAGCTGCGCATGGATTCAAGTGCGAGCTTGTTTTTACGCAGCAGCCAGTTGTAGCCGAACACGGCGGGCACGGCCACGGCCAGGCCGATGGCGGTCATGATCAGGGCCTCGCCCACGGGGCCTGCCACACGGTCGATGGAGGCTTGGCCTGACGCGCCAATTTTGACCAAGGCTGTGTAGATGGCCCACACGGTGCCAAACAGACCCACAAAGGGCGCGGTAGAGCCGATGGTGGCCAGCACGGACATGCCACCCTGCATGCGGGTTTGCACTTTGGAGAGGGCTTGCTCGACAGCACGGATGGTCCAGGTGTCGTAGTCCACACGGGGTTTGAGGGCCACAAACTGCCGCGCTGCCTCGTGCCCGGCGTCGGCTACAAAGCGCAGTGGGTTATCGCTACTGAGCTTGGCTACATTGGCAGAGAAGTTTTGCACTTGGCTGAAGGTGTGGTGGGCCTCGCTGCTCTGCGCTTTAAGGCGGCGCAGTTCCAAAAATTTGGTGACCAGCACATACCAGCTGGCGATAGACATGATGGCCAAGAGCAGCAGGCAGCCTTTGGCCACCCAGTCGCCCTGCGACCAGATGGCGCCCAGGCCATAGGGGTTGGCCGCGGCAGAACTGGCTGCACTGGTGGCCGCAGCACTGATAGTGGAGCTGGTGGTGGAAAGGGTTTGGGCTATGGCCGTGCTTACAAATGGGAGGTTCATTTTTTACACTTCTCTTCAAAAAGTTTTTGCAGGACAGTAATGGCGCCCAAAAGCCCTTGTGTGGGGCCTTTGGGTGGGCCTTTTAAACAATCCACTGTATCGCCTGCAGCGTCGACCGACTCTGCAAACGGATCGCGGGGTTTGGGGTTGAGCTGGGCGTTGGCGCGATCGGCCAAGCTGCGCTGCGGCGCGGCCAATGGGGGACGGTAGGGGTAGACAGGCTGGGTGCGCGGCAAGCCCAGGTCCAGCGGTGGGCGGCTGGTGGCTGCGCCGGGCGCGGGCAGACCTGCGCTGCCGGGCGTGCCCCAGCCAGAGCCCACGGCACCGGGCACGCCGCCGGGCGCACCCGACGGTGTACCCGCTGCCGCCCCTGTCGCTGCCCCACTGGCCCCACCAGTGGCCGCGCCTGCTGCGGCACCCGGCGCGGCAGCGCCTGCCGATGGCGCGCTGGCTGGCCCTGGCGGGCGAACCGTGGCAGCAGTGCTGGCAGATGGAGAAGCATTGGCTGATGCTGGTACCGGTGCCGATGGCGCTGGCGCAGTGGCTGCGTTGCTGGGCGGCGTGGCGGGTGCTGTGGGCACAGCGACTGCACGGGCAGGCACGGCAGGTATGGGTGCGGGCGATGGGGTTGGCACAGCGGCTGGTGCAGGCGTGGGATTAGGTGCAGGCGTTGGCGCAGGTTTCGGAGTTGGAACTGGTACCGGCGCAGGTGCCGGTACGGGCGCAGGCGTTGGCAGCGGCGGCGCAATGGTTGTCGGAACAGGCGCAGGCAAAGGTGCGGCTGTCGGCTCTGGCGGGGGCGTTGGGACAGGAACTGGCGCGGGTGCTGGAGCTGGAGCTGGAGCTGGAGCTGGTGCTGGTGCTGGTGCTGGTGCTGGTGCTGGTGCTGGAGCGGGTACGGGTGGGGATGGAGGTGGGGGCGGCGCTGGGGTTGGTTTCGGTATGGGCGCGGGAGTAGGTGGTAACGGCGCTGGCTCGGGCAACGGCTCGGGAGCCGGGGCTGATGCTGGGGCTGGTTCAGGCACCGGCGCAGGCACTGGAGCCTCGACCACTTTCGGTTCAGGCACTTTATCTTCTACCGGCTCTACTGGCTTAGCCACTGCAGCTACCGGCTGTTCACGCACGCGCACTGCAGTCTGCACAGGTAGCGCAGGTGCACGGCGCGTGGCAGAGCGGGCGCGCGCAGGCTTGATCGGGGCGATTTGCTGGGTCACCTCTAGCGGTGTGCTTTGCTGCGCTACAAGAGGCGGCAAGCTCAGTTGCGCTGCGGTGGCGCGCGCGCGCCGGGCGTTGATACCGCGCTGCACATCAGCGGCCTGTGTCATGGCCGCACTGCTGGTGCTGCCACTCGATGCATCGTTGCGAAAAATTTGTACCACCATGGTTCGCACGGCTTGCTGCAAGGGCCAGTACAAGTTGGCCACCCACAGCAGCACTAAGTGCACCACCAACACGGCCAGCCAAACGCCGGGGCGCTTGCGGGCGGCGGGCAGGTCGGGGGTGCGAAACAGGGGCTGAGGCATAGGCGGTAGGGTGTCTTACATGTTCTCATACCCCGTACAATCTAGGGTTTCCACGCATATTGTCCCACCGACCACGATGTCCCCAGCGTTTGGGGGCTCAGAGATTCAAAGCGACCCGCCCTGTGACAGCCATCAACACCCCTCAACTAGCCACATTCCTAGGGGGCCGTGCGCTCTCTGCCTCCAAAACCAGCCTGCTGCTGACACAAGCCCAGCAAATTGCCCCGCAAGTCACGGCCGTGGCTACCCAATGGGTGCACTGGGTGCAAACCGACGCCGCGCTCGACGCTGCCACACTGGCCAAGCTGCAAGCCCTGCTGACCTATGGTGAACCCGCTGCCGCGCTCGGTGCAGGCGAGCTAATCTTGGTGATGCCGCGCCTGGGCACCGTGTCGCCTTGGGCATCCAAAGCCACCGATATTGCCCGCAACTGCGGTTTGCAGTTGCACCGCGTAGAGCGCGCCCTGCACTACACCCTCACCTTAAAAAGTCCCCTGCTAGGCAAAGCCAGCCTCAAAAGCGAGCAGCGCGATGCGCTGGCGGCCCTGCTGCACGACCGCATGACCGAGTCGGTGGCCTTTACAGCCGACGCACCGCGCGCTTTGTTCACACCGCTGCAAGCCGCAGCCATGCAGTACGTCGATATATTGAAGGAAGGCCGCGCCGCGCTAGAAAAAGCCAACGCCGAGTTTGGCCTGGCGCTGGCCGAAGACGAAATCGTCTACCTGGTAGACGCCTTCACCGGCCTAGCACGTAACCCCACGGATGTGGAGCTGATGATGTTTGCCCAGGCCAACAGCGAGCATTGCCGCCACAAGATATTCAACGCCCAGTTCACCATCGACGGGCAGGCGCAGGACAAAAGCCTGTTCGGCATGATTCGTAACACCCATGCGCTGGCACCGCAGCACACCATCGTGGCGTATTCCGACAACTCCTCCGTCATGGAAGGCCATATTTCTGAAGCCTTTTATGCCGCCAGCCCAATGGATCATCGCGGGGGAAGCTACGAAAAGCATAGTAGCCTGCGGCATGTGCTGATGAAGGTAGAAACCCATAACCACCCCACCGCCATCAGCCCCTTCCCCGGTGCCAGCACCGGCGCAGGCGGCGAGATACGCGACGAAGGTGCGACAGGGCGCGGCGCCAAACCCAAAGCCGGTTTGGCCGGTTTTACCGTGTCTGATTTAAATGGGGTCAGATCCAATTTAAATTCCGACGCTAGCTCACCCAGCTTCCCCAGCCACATGGCCACGCCATGGCAGATCATGACCGAAGGCCCGCTGGGCGCTGCCGCGTTCAACAACGAGTTTGGCCGCCCTAACCTGAACGGCTACTTCCGCGCCTTTGAGCAAACCATCGCCGGCCAGCGCTGGGGCTACCACAAGCCGATCATGATTGCGGGCGGCATTGGCACCATTGATGCGCAGCTGACGCACAAGATCGAGTTTCCCGCCGGCTCGCTGTTAATTCAGCTCGGCGGCCCCGGCATGCGCATTGGAATGGGCGGTAGCGCGGCCAGCTCAATGGCATCGGGCACCAACGCTGCCTCGCTGGATTTTGACTCGGTGCAACGCGGCAATCCAGAAATTGAGCGGCGTGCGCAAGAGGTGATTAACCAGTGCTGGCAACTCGGCAAAGCCAACCCGATTTTGGCGATCCACGATGTGGGCGCTGGCGGCTTGAGCAACGCCTTCCCCGAGCTGGTGAACGACGCGGGCCGTGGCGCACGTTTTGACTTGTCCGCCATTCAGTTGGAAGAAAGCGGCCTGGCACCCAAAGAGATTTGGTGCAACGAAAGCCAGGAGCGCTACGTGATGGCGATTGCGCCCGAGTCGCTGGCGCTGTTTGAAAGCTTTTGTGAGCGCGAGCGCTGCCCGTTTGCGGTGATTGGCGTGACGACGGATGTGAAGCATTTGGTAGTTGGGAATCTGTCGGAGCCGTCGCGAGCGG
>JAYVDN010000288.1:0-4239 GCA_043749385.1 Polaromonas sp. | reverse complement strand
GCTGCGCCACTGCGAGCCGGCCCTGCGCGAGCTGCTGACGCTGGGCCTCAAACGCGGAAAAGTCGAGCTGCGCGCCTTTGTGGGCGCTGCCAAAGACAGCGCCAGCCAGCCCCCTAGTGCGGCCCTGATGCAGCGCCTGAACCATGCCCAAGACAGCGTATTGGCCTGGCTACCCGCTGCCCGCCCCTTGAGCGTAGCCGACGTCATGCGCTTGGCAGGTAACGACCATGGCCCCGCCGTCAGCGAAACCACTAT
Organism: Polaromonas sp.; assembly: GCA_043749385.1. Taxonomy (GTDB): domain Bacteria; phylum Pseudomonadota; class Gammaproteobacteria; order Burkholderiales; family Burkholderiaceae_C; genus JAAFIP01. Next base: position 3,984 of record JAYVDN010000288.1, on the reverse strand, counting down.
GGCCGAGCAAATCCTGCCCCTGGCCAAACAAGCCTTGGAAGACCTGATGGCTTCCCGCGAGCGCGAGGGCGCGCGCCTGGCCCACATGCTACTGGGCCACTGCGCCCAACTGCGCGAACTGACCAAAATTGCCACCCCGCTGATCCCCCAGCTGGTAGAGCAGCAAAAGCAAAAATTTGTTGAGCGCTTCATGCAAGCCCTGACGGCCAGCGACGCCTCGGGTGCCAGCCCCATCAGCCAGCAAGCTGCGCACGACCGCGCCTTGACGGAAGCCACGGCCTTTGCCATCCGCATCGACGTGGCCGAAGAAATCACCCGCTTGGGTGCGCATTTGCAAGAGATTGAGCGGCTTTTGACACCGACAGATGCCACCAGCGCCAAAATCGCAAAAAACACTAAACCCGAGGCAAAATCTGTAGAAATCGGCAAACGCTTGGACTTTGTCATCCAAGAGCTGCACCGCGAGGCCAATACACTGGGCTCCAAGTCATCCACACTAGAGATCACCCGGATCAGCGTGGACATGAAGGTGCTGATCGAGCAAATGCGCGAGCAGGTGCAAAATATTGAGTAATTGAAGAGAATGAAGACAGGTAACGCAAAAAGCGCCGAAAACGAGTTACCAAAAACGCCAAAAATATCCTTGAGTTGGACATGCTGCGCATTCACTTTTGCGTTTTTACGAGTTTTTAGCGGTTTTTGCGTTACCTAAAAGCGTATCGCACACAATATGGCATGCGACGAATAGCTGCGTACGCATATATCTAAAGGGCTAGAAGTGGATTTTCCTGGTAATCTTTTTGTGGTCGCCGCCCCCAGCGGAGCGGGCAAATCCAGCCTGGTCAACGCACTGCGTGAGCTGGACTCCAAGGTGCAGCCCTCGGTGTCGCACACCACCCGCGCCCCGCGCGGGCAGGAAAAGCATGGCCGTGAATACTATTTCGTCAGTGACGCTGAGTTTGACGCGATGGTGGCTGCCAACCAGTTTTTGGAGTCGGCCCATGTGCACGGGTACCGCTATGGCACCTCGCGCGGAGCGATTGAGGCGCGCATCGCCCATGGTGAAGACGTGATTTTGGAGATTGACTACCAAGGCGCGTTCCAGATCAAAAAAATCTATGCCAACACCGTGCTGATTTTCATATTACCGCCCAGTATGGAGGAGCTGCGCGCCCGCATTGAGCGCCGGGGCGAAGACAGCCCCGAGAAGATCGAGCTGCGCATGCAAAACGCCCGCACCGAGATAGCGCAGGCCCACCAGTTTGACTTCGTTATAATCAACGAGTTATTTGACAGCGCACTTTTCGACCTCAAAGCGGTCGTTCATGCCCAGCGGCTCAAATTTATTGCCCAGCGCCGCGCCCGAGCCGACACGTTTCGGGCGCTGGAAATAGGCTAAACACAGCATTTACTGTTTAAAGGATCTCACCCCATGGCCCGCATTACCGTTGAAGATTGCCTCGTGCAAATTCCTAACCGCTTCCAACTGGTGCTGGCCGCCAGCTACCGCGCCCGCATGCTCAGCCAGGGCCATACGCCCAAGATTGAGAGCAAAAACAAGCCCGGCGTCACAGCCCTGCGCGAGATTGCACAAGGCAAAATCGGTATCGAGATGTTGAAAAAAGTGCCGCTGTAAGCCGCACAAACACCGTGGCGCTCTACGCGCCCGATGTAAAAGCACCTCACTGCAGGTGCTTTTTTTTGCCCTTGCGTCCTGCTGACGGGCAAATTCTGTAGAGTAAGGGGCTTGGACACCTCTGTTTTACCCCTTTCGCCCAGCGCCTCACTCGCCGGTTCACCACCGCAAACTAAGCCGCCCGGCAAAACCCGCACTGCCCCGCGCAAGGCCATGGGCGCGCGCGCGCCCGCTGACAGTGCCCAGGCCAAAGCCGTCACCGCCGCGGTGTCTAACGCCGCCTCGGCCAGCTTTGCCGCTCTGACCAGCAAACTGGATTACCTGGACAAAGCCGATATCGAGCGCATCCGCAAGGCCTACCGCTTTGCCGACGAGGCCCATCTGGGCCAACTGCGCGCCAGCGGCGAGCCCTACATCACCCACCCCATAGCGGTCGCTGCACAGTGTGCAGAGTGGAAGCTTGATGCCCAAGCCATCATGGCCGCGCTGATGCACGACGCGATGGAAGACTGCGGTATCAGTAAACTAGAGTTGATTGAGAAATTTGGCGCACCGGTGGCCGAGCTGGTAGACGGCCTAACCAAGCTGGAAAAGCTGGAGTTCACTACCCGCGAAGAAAACCAGGCCGAGTCGTTTCGCAAAATGCTCTTGGCCATGGCCCGCGATGTGCGGGTGATTTTGATCAAGCTGGCTGACCGCAGCCACAATATGCGCACCATGGGCGACATGCCGCGCCCCAAGTGGGCCCGCATCTCGCGCGAAACGCTGGACATCTACGCCCCCATTGCCCACCGCCTGGGCCTGAACCAAACCTACCGCGAACTGCAAGAGCTGAGCTTTCGCTACCTGCGCCCTTGGCGCTACGCCACCCTGTCCAAAGCGGTAGACAAAGCGCGCAGCCGCAGGCGCGATTTGATCCAAAAAGTAGAGCGCGATGTGCAGGCTGCGTTCGCACAAGCGGGCATGTACATTAACCTGTCGGGCCGCGAAAAAACGCTGTTCTCGATCTACCGCAAGATGGACGAGAAGCACCTGAGCTTTGCGCAGGTGACGGACATGTATGGCTTTCGGCTGGTGGTACCCACGGTGATCGACTGCTACACCGCCATGGGCGTACTGCACCAGATGTACCAACCCGTGCCGGGCAAGTTCAAAGACCATATCGCCATTGGCAAACTCAACGGCTACCAGTCACTGCACACCACCGTGGTGGGGCCCTCGGGCGTGAACGTGGAGTTTCAAATGCGCACCGAGGCCATGCATGTGGTGGCCGAGTCGGGCGTGGCCGCGCACTGGCTGTACAAGGCCAGCGCGCCCGAGGGCGCCGAGGCCGAGCGCCTGGGCACGCAGTGGCTGCAGTCTTTGCTGGACATCCAAAACGAGACCGGCGATGCAGCCGAGTTTTGGGACCATGTGAAGGTGGACTTGTTCCCCGACGCGGTCTATGTGTTCACCCCCAAAAGCCGCATCATGGCTATGCCGCGCGGCGCGACAGTGGTGGACTTTGCCTATGCTGTCCACACTGATGTAGGCGACCGCACGGTGGCCGCTAAGATCAACGGTGAGCAGGTGCCACTGCGTACCGAGATCAAAAACGGCGACGTGATCGAAGTGATCACCGCGCCGGTGTCTACCCCCAACCCCGCCTGGCTGGGCTTTGTGCGCACCGCCCGTGCCCGCAGCAAAATTCGCCATCACTTAAAGACCTTGGCGCATGACGAATCCCAAGCTCTGGGCGAAAAACTACTGGCGCAGGCCCTGCGCTCTGAGGGCATTGCGAATCTGCCTGCAGACGATGCGGCACACCACAGCCTTTGGGACAAGCTGCTGCGCTTCTCCGGCAACAAAAACCGCGCAGAGCTGCTGATGGACATTGGCTTGGGCAAACGCATTGCCAGCATCGTGGCCAAGCGCACTGTCAACCTGCTGGCTGAAGAACTGGGCGAGCGGCCTAACGCCCTGCTGATGAGCAAAGAGCGCTTTACGGCGCATGAGTCGATATCCCAAGGCGCTATCGTGTTGGACGGCTCTGAGAGCGCCACCGTGCAGTACGCCCCGTGCTGCCGCCCTTTGCCGGGTGACGCGATAGCAGGTTACCTGGGCAGAGGCGAGGGCCTGATTGTGCACACGGCAAGCTGTGCCGTCGCCAAAAAGCTGCTGCAAAAAGACAGCGAGCGTTTTATCACTGTAGAGTGGGCCGACGAACTGGTGCGCCCCTTTGAAACTGCGGTGATCGTCACCGTGCAAAGTGGCAAAGGGGTTCTGGCCAAGGTGGCTGCAGCTATGGCCGGTGCTGAGGCCGATATCATGCAAGTGGACTTGGGCCGCGACAGCGAAGTAGGTGCGCC
>JAYVDN010000287.1:0-7944 GCA_043749385.1 Polaromonas sp. | reverse complement strand
CTACAACAATGCCGACGGCAGCGTGGCCAAACGCGACGGCGGGTGTGGCGGCAACACCAGTGCGGTAGCCAATGCGCCTTCGGGCTACAGCTACCACGTCACCGACACATCGCCCTATGTGCTATCGTGCTTTCACGGCACGCCCAGCCCTGACCTGGCAGGGCAAGGTGCCAAGTTCAGCCCCATCCGCAAGCCACCGGTGACGCCGTTTCCTGTGAGCGGCATGACGCTGAGCACCGACGCGACCGACGGCTACCAGGTGCTCAAGTTCACTTCCGCCCAAACCTTTGTCAGCACCGAAACTGGTACCGACGCCATCACCAACCCTGCAGGCAGCTACCACATTCGCTACAAAGCCGTGACGGGCACCGCGCTGGCTGCGCTGCTGGCGCTACCTGCAAACAGCAGCAAGGCGGCCTGCTGGAATTTCCAGTTCACCAACAGCAACGGCGCTACCACACAGCCCACCATTGCGTATTGCAAGTAAGGTACTTATGCAAGCTTCAGGTTTTGGAAATGCGGCGTTTTTGCGCAACCTGGTGTCCCGACTCTTGGCTGCCAAGGGCATGCAGCGCAGCGCCGTGGTCTGTGCCGCGCTAGTGAGCAGCTTGCTGGCCTCCAGCGGCCACGCGCATGAGCTGCAATCCAATCGCGTCACCTTGGTGCAGCGTGACAGCCAGCATCTGGCTTTAACTTTCTTTATCGACTATGTGGATGCGGTGTATGACATCGTGGCACCCGAGCGGCCTTTTGAAGAGTTTGTCATGCTGCACTCGGCCATGCCGCTGGCCCCTTTCAAACTCGTGCTGGAGCGGGCGCACACCAAGCTGGTGACCCACACACAGCTGAGCACGCCTGGCGGCAAGGCGTTGGCGATTTCCAACTGGCGCTGGCCCGATGCCGCCAAGGTGCATGACAGCTTGAAGCAGCGCGCCATGCAGATGGTGGTGGGCACTGGCCCGCAGCATGCCCATGCACCTGCGTTTGAGGTGCAGGCCGAAGTGACGGCTACGACGCCGATCAGCGTGGTGACTGTCAAATTGCCCGATGTGATTCAACCCGCAGTGCTGGTGTGGTACCGCCCCCGGCAGATGCAGTTGGAGCCTAAGGCGGGGGCTAAGACGGTGCGGTTCTGAACGTCGATAGTTTTGCTACCATAAGCCGAATGAACACCGCCACCCTCGACAGCGCATCCAGCAGTACCACCACCCCTTTGCGCCAAGACGCCCAGGTAATGACTTTGGTGGGCATGGCGCACGCCAGCTCGCATTTTTCGCACATGCTGCTCCCGCCCTTGTTCCCTCTTTTCATGCGTGATTTTGGGCTGACGTTCTCGCAGGTGGGGCTGCTGATGACGGTGTTTTTTGTGGTCTCGGGCATTGGCCAGGCGCTGGCGGGCTTTGTGGTGGACAAGGTGGGCGCACGGCCGATTTTGTTGGCATCGGTGGCGCTACTGTGCGCGGCCTGTGTGCTGGCCTCAATGGCGACGGGCTACCCGTGGCTGATGGCAGTGGCGGCGCTGGCCGGGCTAGGCAATGCGTCGTTCCACCCGGTGGACTTTACGATTTTGAACCAAGGGGTGTCCAGCGGGCGTATAGGCCATGCCTTTAGCGTGCATGGCCTGACCGGCAGCCTGGGCTGGGCACTGGCCCCGCCGTTTTTTGTGCTGATGCTGTGGATGGCCGACTGGCGCAGTGCCTACGTGGTGGCCGCCCTGCTGTATGCGAGCGTGCTGGCCATTTTGTTTGTGAACCGCGACAAGCTGTCTGCTGTGGTGGCAAAGCAGCGCGCCGATGCGGTGGCCCTGCCGTCGGATGGCGCGGGGTTTTTAAAGCAGCCCGTCATTTGGTGGTGCTTTGCGTTTTTTATGTGCTCTACCATCACCATGTCGATGATGCAGGGCTACTCGGTGTCGCTCTTGCAAGCGGTGCACCATGTGAGCTTTAACGCCGCCACAGCTACTTTGACCGGCTACATGCTTTGCGGCGCTCTGGGTACCTTTACGGGCGGCTTTGTAGCCGCGCGCTTTGCCAAGCAGTCTGAGCGGGTGGTGGCCTGCTGCATGACGGCTGCGGCGGCCAGCATGGCGCTGGTGGCTACGGGCGTGCTGGGTGCCATGGGCTCCATGGTGGTGCTGGCGGTCACGGGCTTGGCCACCGGTATTGGCGGCCCAAGCCGCGACATGATGGTGAAAAAAGCCACGCCCAAGGGCGCTACCGGGAGGGTGTATGGCACGGTGTACTCGGGTTTTGACGTGGGCTCGGCCACCGCGCCGCTGCTGTTTGGCACCTTGATGGACAAGGGCATGACGACGGCCACGCTGCTCAGCGCCTCTTGCGTACTGTTGTTGTCGGTGGCCGCGGCGATGATGGTGGCGCGGCTGACAGCGGCACCCACTGGCGCTGCAGCGGTGGCACCATAGCTTGCCACACAATTGGCGAACTGGTTGGCATCCAGTCACATCAAGCTACAAAATAAATAGCTGCTACCGCGATATTCTATTGGGCTGGAGCAGTATTTGGTTACGACTCTTGCGTAACAATGCGGCTTTGTAAGCGGCTTGCGCGCTAGTATGAATGCTTCATTCACCGCACCTATGGAGCATCTACACAATGGCATTGCAATCCCCTTTTTTCAGCAACTCTAAACGCGATCTGGACCAAGCCCTGTCGCCCACCACGGCGAGCGGTGCCGTGCGCAACACCAGCGTGCCGGCCACTCCCACCACAGTTGCAGCCCCGGTGGCTACCAGTACTTCCACACCGGCAGGATTCTCTGACACTTCCAACGGCAAACCCAGTGAAAGCAAGCTCACCGTAGGCCCCAACATCAAGCTTAAAGGCGTGGAGATTACCGACTGCGACACCTTGGTGGTCGAGGGCGCGGTGGAGGCCACGATGGACTCGCGGGTGATTCAAATTGCCGAGAGCGGCTCGTTCACCGGCTCGGCTGAGATTGACATTGCCGAAATACGCGGTACGTTCAATGGCACGCTGACCGTGCGCCAAAAACTGATGATCTATTCCACCGGCAAAGTGAAAGGCAAAATTCGCTATGGCAAGGTGGTGATAGAAGAGGGCGGCCAGCTCTCTGGCGAGATTGAGTTTGGCGCAGCGGCTAACCAGCCGAAAGGTATTTCGTCGGGCAACAGCTCGGGTGCGTCGAATGTGATGGGGCTGAAAGCGGCGGCTTGAGGCGACATGGCTTTTGCGCGACTGCGTTCACCCTGAGCTTGCCCAAGGGTTAGCGCGGTTCGTACGTAAATCTGCGTAAATTTTGCGTGGGAGGGCGGGTAGATTGGCGGCACAATCTGGTGCATGATTACCGCTACTACCCCTTCAGTTTCCACTTCTACGATGCCACCGGGTTCCCGGCTGGCAGGCCATTTGCTCGTTGAATGCCTGGTCGCCCAAGGCGTCACCCACGCTTTTGGCGTACCGGGCGAGAGCTATCTTGCCGTGCTGGACGGCCTGCACGCCCATCGGGACAAAATCCAATTTATTACCTGCCGTCAAGAGGGCGGCGCGGCCTACATGGCCGAGGCCGTGGGTAAGCTGACGGGCCGCCCAGGGGTATGCATGGTCACGCGCGGGCCGGGCGCTACCAACGCGTCGATTGGCGTGCACACTGCCTTCCAAGACAGCACGCCTATGGTACTGCTGGTGGGTGACGTAGGCAGCGACATGCGGGACCGCGAGGCATTCCAAGAGCTGGAGTACCTGAGTTTTTTTAACTCTATGGTGAAAAGGGTAGAGCGCATTGACGATGCGCGGCGCATCCCTGAGTACATCGCCCGCGCTTTTGCCACGGCGATGAATGGCCGCCCCGGCCCGGTGGTGCTGGTGCTGCCCGAGGACATGCTGACGCAGAGGGTAGACATGCCTGCGCTGGCCAAGGTGGACGCGGTAGAGGCTTGGAGCGACCCAGGCTCGTTGCGTACCCTGCGTGAGATGCTGCTCAAAGCAGAGCGACCCTTGGTCATCGCCGGCGGTGGCGGCTGGACACCGCAGTCGGCCCAGGCCTTGCAGCGCTTTGCCGAGAACTGGCAACTGCCTGTGGCCAATGCCTTTCGCTTCCAAGACACCTTCGATACCTTTCACCCGCTGTATGCGGGCGACGTGGGCATTGGCATCAACCCCAAACTGGCGCAGCGGGTGCGCGAGAGCGATTTGATCATCGCCATCGGCCCACGCCTTGGCGAGATGACGACGGGTGGCTACAGCTTGCTGGAAGCCCCCAAGCCCAGGCAAAAGCTGGTGCATATCCACGCCAGCGCCGAAGAACTGAACCGCGTCTACCAGGCTGACCTGGCCATCTGCGCCACCATGAACGCTGCAGCCCGCAGCTTGGAGGTGTTGACGGCGCCCGTATCCGTACCGTGGAGTGCCTACGCCCAGCAGGCTAATGCCGACTACTTGACTAACATCACCCCTCAGTCTTTGCCCGGTCTGCCTTGGGATACGGATGGCGGCGCAGCTGGCTCGATCAACATGCCCGCCATTGTGCAAACGCTGCAAAAGCATTTGCCAGCCGACGCTGTGCTGACCAACGGTGCAGGCAATTTTGCAAGCTGGATGCACCGCTACTATCAGTACCACGGCCTGGCCAAAGGCTTTAAAACGCAGGTGGCCCCTACCAACGGCAGCATGGGCTCGGGCGTGCCGGCGGGCATTGCAGCGCACATTGCCACGGGGCGTGTGGTGTTTACCATCGCCGGTGATGGCGATTTTTTAATGAATGGCCAAGAGCTGGCCACTGCCAGCCAGCATGGTGCCAAAAGCATTGTGCTAGTGCTTAACAACGGCACCTACGGCACCATTCGCATGCACCAGGAGCGCGAGTATCCCCAGCATGTGAGCGGCTCGGCACTGGCCAACCCTGACTTCGCGGCACTCGCAAACGCCTACGGTTATGTGGGGGTGCGTATCACCCGAAGCCAAGAGTTTGAAGCGCAATTAATTGCTGCGTTGCAGCGCAAACAGGGCACCTTGATCGAGTTGATAATCAGCCCTGAGGTGATCAGCACGCGGGGTACTTTGTCGGCCATCACGCATGCTGCAATGCACAAATAGATGCTTGGAAATTCGCTGTGAGTAATCCGCTCATTACGCAGAACTACTAACGCTCCAATACCCTGAGTGGGCAGACACTATTGAAAATCTTGATCCAAGTCAAGAGTGAATTTAGTCACTGTTTTCCACAATACCGTACTTGCCAAAACAGTTTGGTAAACGCTAAAAAATCTGCTGCGTTGAAATAGTGTCTGAGTGCATGTGCAAGTGGTCATTCATAAAGGAAATTCGTTGTGAAAAATTTAAACGCTCCCTCCAAAAAAACCTTGGCTAAAACCGCCGCAGGCGTTATCGCCTCAGCGGCACTGACCTTCCTGGCCCCTGCGCATGCTGCTTGGGAGCCTACCAAGCCCGTCGAGTTTGTGGTGCCCGCAGGCACCGGCGGCGGTGCCGATCAAATGGCCCGTTTGATCCAGGGTATCGTCATCAAGCACAAGCTGATGAAAGAGCCTCTGATCGTCGTCAACAAATCCGGCGGCGCTGGTGCAGAAGGCTTTCTGGAAGTCAAAGGTGCCAAGGGTGACCCTCATAAGCTGGTAGTTACGTTGTCCAACTTGTTCACCACCCCATTGGCTACTGGTGTACCTTTCAACTGGCGCGACATGACCCCTGTGTCGATGATGGCGCTAGACCAGTTTGTGCTGTGGGTCAATGCAGAGACGCCCTACAAGAACGCCAAAGACTATTTGGCAGCCGTCAAAGCTGCTGGCCCGAACAAGATGAAGATGGGCGGCACGGGCTCCAAGCAAGAAGACCAAATTTTGACCGTGGGCATGGAAAAAGCCACCGGTACCAAGTTTATCTACATCCCGTTAAAAGGCGGCGGCGAAGTGGCCGTGCAGCTCGTGGGCAAGCACGTTGACTCCACCGTCAACAACCCGATTGAGGCGGTGTCTCAGTGGCGCGCCAACCAATTGCGTGCGCTGTGCGTATTTGACAAAACCCGTATGCCCTACAAGACCAAGGTGACTGACACCCAGTCCTGGAACGACATTCCTACTTGCCAAGAAGCAGGCCTGCCAGCTGACTACGTGATGCTGCGCGGCGTGTTCATGCCAGCGGGCGTAACCAAAGACCAAACCGATTTTTACGTCAACATGCTCAAGAAAGTGCGCGAAACACCAGAGTGGAAAGACTACATGGAAAAAGGTGCCTTCAATCAAACCGCCATGTCCGGAGAAGACTTTGCAAAATGGCTGGGCGAAGCAGAGAACATGCACCGTGGCCTGATGAAGGACGCTGGCTTCCTGGCCAAGTAAGCGAGTAGTACACAAAAATCCCCCGCCATGGGGATTTTTGTTGTGCAACGTTATCGTGTCGCTGTAGCGGGTGGGTGCTAAGCGTGCCGGCTGCCTTGCAGCCTGAATTTGAATTTATAAATATACGGAGTCCCAGATGGAGACAAACAATCAATCGGCCGAGCAGCCCGGCGCTGGCGTGCCCACCTATGTCGTAGAGGCCGTTGTGGCCGCTCTCATCTTTGTGATGGGCGCGGTCGTGGTGTACGGCAGCTGGGCGTTGGGCTCGGGCTGGACCAGTGACGGCCCCGGTGCGGGTTATTTCCCTTTTTATATCGGTATTATTTTGTGCATCTCTGGTGTGGGCACGTTTTACCAATCAGTGTTTGGTAAAGCTAGGAATACAGAAGTTTTTGTGGACAAAGAACAGCTGCATCGCGTGCTGTCGATGTTTTTGCCTGCGCTGGCCTATGTGTTTGCCGTGCAGTTTTTGGGCTTGTATGTGGCCTCTGCAATCTACATTGCGTTGTTCATGATAATTTTGGGTAAGTACACCAAAGTCAAAAGTATCAGCGTCGCTCTGGTCGTGGTGGTGCTGTTCTTCCTGATGTTTGAGGTGTGGTTCAAAGTGCCCCTGTTCAAAGGGCAATTCAACTTGCTGGGCTTCACAGGTTACTAAACCTGGCCCTTTCGCCACTAGACACTCATAATAATTTACCGGACTCTGACATGGAAGAACTTAACGCATTATTTCACGGCTTTAGCGTGATCCTCACACCGATGAACATGCTGCTCATGTTCGTAGGGATCATCTTGGGTGTGCTCATTGGTGTGCTGCCCGGCCTTGGTGGCGCTAACGGGGTGGCCATCTTGCTGCCCCTTACCTTCACGATGTCGCCGACCTCGGCCATCATCATGCTCTCGTGCATCTACTGGGGTGCGTTATTTGGCGGTGCCATCACCTCCATCTTGTTCAATATTCCAGGTGAACCATGGTCGGTAGCCACCACGTTTGATGGTTACCCCATGGCGCAAAACGGTCGTGCGGGTGAGGCCCTCACCACGGCGTTCACCTCATCGTTCGTGGGTGCCTTCGTGGCGGTGGTGATGATCACATTTTTGGCCCCCTTGGTGGCCAAGTTTGCCCTCAAGTTTGGGCCGCCAGAATACTTTGCGGTGTACCTGCTGACCTTTTGTAGCTTTGTGGGCATGGGCAAGGGTTCACCGTTCAAAATTTTGGCCTCGATGGCGATTGGTTTCGCGCTGGCTGCCGTGGGCATGGACACCGTCACGGGCCAACTGCGGCTGACCTTCGGTATTGCCGATTTGATGCGCGGCTTTGACTTCCTGATCGCCGTGATTGGCCTGTTCGGCATTGGCGAGATTTTGCTGTCCATGGAAGAGGGCCTGGCCTTCTCCGGCAAGAGCGCAAAGATTGACCCTAAAGTGGTGCTGGAAACGTGGAAAAAACTTCCCAAGTACTGGATGACTTCGCTTCGCAGCTCGCTGGTGGGCATCTGGATGGGCATCACCCCCGGCGGTGCTACACCAGCGTCCTTCATGAGCTACGGCTTGGCCAAGAAAATGTCCAAGAACGGTGCCAATTTCGGTAACGGCGAAATCGAAGGCGTGAT
>JAYVDN010000286.1:0-7195 GCA_043749385.1 Polaromonas sp. | reverse complement strand
CCGTATTCAGGAAGTCGAGGGGAAGTTGTCAGCTGCGCAAATCATCGACCCCACCGAGGTGAACGCTGACGGGCGCGTGGTGTTTGGCTCTACGGTGGTACTGGAAGACGACGAGACCGGCACCAAGGTGACCTACCAAATTGTGGGTGAAGACGAAGCCGATCTGAAAAAAGGCTTGATCAATATCTCCAGCCCGATTGCCCGCGCTTTGATAGGCAAAGAAGAGGGCGATACCGCAGTGGTGCAGGCCCCTGGCGGCGAAAAGCACTATGAAATAGTGTCGGTGCAATACATCTAGGCCGCCCACGCGGCGGTCGTGTAGCATCCATCGCTAGAATAAACGCTCTCTATTTTATAGCTGCTACCGCGATATTCTATTGGCTTGCAGCCCGATTTGTATCTCAAAAATGGCTTCAAAACCGGCACATTCGCAGTTTTCAGCCAATTTTTGAGCTCCCAGCGCTTGCCAAACGCTTCCAAACCGCTATTTTGACCGGTTTTTAAGGTGTCAATCAGCCTGCAACCCAATAGAATATCGCGGGAACAGCTATAAAAATAGTAGTGCGCAGTGACTGTGAAACGCATCCTATTTGCGATTCCCCGCCAAGCGCAGACCGCTGAACTGCCACTGCGCATCGGGCGGGAAGAAGTTGCGGTAAGTAGCACGGATATGGCTTTGCGGTGTAGCGCACGAGCCGCCGCGCAGCACAAACTGGTTGCACATGAACTTGCCGTTGTATTCGCCTACCGTACCTTCCCACGCCGTGTAGCCAGGGTAGGGGGTGTAGTTGGAGGCCGTCCACTCCCACACGTCGCCAAACATTTGCTGTAGGCCGGCGTGGGGAGTTTTCAAAGGCAGCGGATGGTAGCTCTTGCTTTCTACAAAGTTGCCGGCATCCATGGTAGCGGCCGCTTGGCTAGACAGTGCCGCGTGCTCCCACTCAGGCTCTGTGGGCAGGCGAGCGCCCGCCCAACGGGCAAATGCATCTGCCTCAAAGTAGCTCAGGTGGCACACGGGGGTGTGTATATCCACATGCACAGGCCCTTGCAGGGTGAAGGTGCTGTAACCGTGCGGTGCCCGGCTGTCACTCTCCCAGTACAGGGGCATGCAACGCGGCCCGGTGGGCGGGCTGTGCACCCAGTCCCAGCCCATGGACAGCCACAGCTCGGGGCGCTGGTAGCCACCGTCGCGCATAAAAGCCAGATACTCGCCATAGGTAACTGTGCGGTTGGCCAATTCAAACGGCTCTAGCCATACCTTGTGCCCAGGGGTTTCGTTGTCAAAGCAAAACCCAGGGCTACCGCGGGTCTGCCCAGTGTGTACCAAGCCGCCCTCAAAGCCCAGCCACTGCATCGGGCTGGGTGCTACCGGGGTTAACGGCCAGCGTTTGGCGTAGGCGGGCTGCGCTGGGTTGCACGACAGCACATGCTTGATGTCGGTCAGCGTCAGCTCTTGATGCTGCTGCTCGTGCTGAATGCCCAGCTCCACCAGCGCCAGCAGCTCAGGGTGCTGGGGCAATGCGGCTAACACCGCTTGCACACGCTCTTCTACGGCATGGCGGTAGGCCAGCACTTCTTGCAAATTTGGACGGGAGATCAACCCCCGTTGCGCACGCGGGTGCTTGGCCCCTATGCCGTTGTAGTAGCTGTTAAACAGTACCCGAAAGCGTTCGTCGTAAGGGCAAAAGTACGCTTCAAACCGTTCTAAAACAAAAGTTTCAAAAAACCAAGTGGTGTGCGCCAAATGCCACTTGAGGGGGCTGGCATCGGGCATCGACTGAATCTGGCAGTCTTCCGGGGATAAATGCTCTACCAGAGAGACGCTTTGCTTACGAACGGCGGCTAAACGCGAGGAGAGCGTGACGTTGGTCACGCTCTCAATAGATGACAATGCTGCTGCGTGCTTAAAATATGTGTTGGTTGATGAGTTCTTCATAGCAGAGTAATAAAAATTTTGGGAGCCAATAGGTGATGGCGTCAGACGATGTTTTTTTACCTAGCTTCTAGCTTATCGACAGTCTTGCCGGGGCCGTTGATTCTTACAATACCTTATGTTTTTTACCTATGTGTATTTCGTCCTTAAGAGGGCTCACGCTCCGTGCAAGTTGGGGTTTGCGCTAGCGCTGGGAGTGGCATTTTGTGGTTTCATCGCGGGCTGGGCCCAGCCTGCACACGCGCAAAACACGGGATCGACACCAGCAATACAAATCACGGCGCCAGTTAACAGCTTGGCCGTGCCGACAGTACTGTCGACTTTTAATATTCCCCTCAGTGGGATGCTGGACCCGGATGTCTTGTGGCAACAGAATCAAGTTGTAGCTCACCCGGTCAACGCCAAAGGCTTGTGGAGTGTAGGTGTAGAGCAACGCACGGCCTCCAAATTTACGATTGCTGCGCAAGCTGAGCATATCTATACCTTGGAGTTTCCGTTAGCCAGACTTGACCTGGTGGACGTATTTTGGCGTGAACCCGGTAAGCCTTGGAGCCATGCGCAGGCTGGAGATACGGTGGCGCTTTCTAAATGGCCAGTGGTAGGGCAATACCCTACTTTTTTGCTGTATTTTGAGAGCCTGCCCAGCACCATGGACGTGCTGGTGGTGATACAAAACGCAGGTCTTGCCGAGGTAGCCGCTATTCTCAGCGCAGACCGCGAGTCGCGCGAGCATCGGCTGCTACAGGCCAACACGGCGGGTTTGATGATCGGCGCCAGCGCCATGGTGCTACTGGTGTGCCTGCTCATGGCGGTGGTGTACAGAAGCAAGAGCACCGCTTATCTGTTGGCTTACAGCGCTGCAGTCACCTTGGGCGCGATGGTGATCAACGGCTACGGTGCCGTGTGGTTTACGCCAGAGTGGCCCCGCTTTAACGACGCTATCAAGCCGTTTGCTGCCACGCTTATTTGCGCCGCCACACTGACGGCGTGCACTGCCGCCCTGGAGCGCAGCACCGTGGGCAACGGCGCTCGGCTGGTGTCTTGGGCAACGGTTGTGCTCTTGCTGGGCTATGCCGCCGCGCAAGTGAGCCTACTCGCGCCAGCTTGGCGGCTACCGGGCGGGGTGGCGAGTGCCACTGTGGCCACGGCGGTGGCTGCAGGGCTTAGCATGAACAGTTGGCGAAGGGGTGACAGCTTTGCGCCTTGGGTGCTGTTCGCCGCTATATGCCTTGCTCTGTCTGCGGTGGTGGTTGCCCGGGGTTTTGTGCTG
The DNA here is from genome assembly GCA_043749385.1 of Polaromonas sp. Classification (GTDB taxonomy): domain Bacteria; phylum Pseudomonadota; class Gammaproteobacteria; order Burkholderiales; family Burkholderiaceae_C; genus JAAFIP01. Next base: position 3,992 of record JAYVDN010000286.1, on the reverse strand, counting down.
GTAAGAGGGGTGGACTTGTTTGCCACGCTCACCACGGTGTTTTTGCTGGCCAGCATATTGGCCCTGCGCCATGTGCTTATTTTGCGGGAACGCTATGGCCGCGCTGTGCTGGGGCGCGCTGAGATTAACCGCTACCGCGACCCGCTCACCGCGTTGCTGTCGTACGAGGGCTTCGAGCAGGCGGTAGAAAATCTGTCGGTGCGCCAGCACTCCGGTGGCGGCGTAGCGCATGTACTGTACTTTAGCCTGCTGGAGCTGGACAGCTTCAGGGCTGAAGACGGGTACTTGGTGTGGCAGCGTGATTTGGTTCGTTTTGCTGCAGTGCTGCATAAGGCGTTGGGCGAGGGCTGGCACATTGGCCGCCTGAGCAATAGCAAGTTTGGTGCGGTGCGCCTGGACGAGCATCGCAAGCTGCTCACCGAGCAACTGCTCACTCTGGTATTGAGCAGTTGCTCACGCAAGATTGACACCCAAGGCTGGGTGGACAGGGTAGGTTTACGTATGGCAGGAGTCAGTACGCCACTGACCAGCTCGGGCCTGAAAGAAAGCTTGAATGTGCTAGAGCAAAGCGTGCGCAATTTACCGCCCGGCAAGCGTATCGCTTTGTTGTAAAAGCTGTTCTCTGCAGGGCCAAAAACCGCTGCCCGGGCCGATAGAATGGACAGCATGTTTATCCATCTTCGCCTGCACACAGAGTTCTCCGTCGTTGACGGCACGGTCCGTATTGACGAGGGCGTCAAGGCCGCCCAATCGTACGGGCAGGGCGCGCTTGCCATTACTGACCTCAGCAACCTGTTTGGCACCGTCAAGTTCTACAAAGAAGCGCGCGGCGCGGGTGTAAAGCCTTTGATCGGTGCCGAGGTGTGGCTGGAGGGCTTTGCCAGCAGCGAAGGCGGCAAAGAGGCCCCGCTGGGCCGCGTGCTGCTGCTGGTGCAAAACAAACAAGGTTATTTGAACCTGAGCGAGCTGCTGGCCCGCGCCTGGACGCAAAGTGGTGCGCGCACCCAAGCGGTGATCAAGCTCGAATGGCTGCTGGCGCTGAATGAAGGTTTGATCCTGCTCAGCGGTGCGCAGGCCGGCCCCGTGGGCCAAGCCCTGGTGCAGGGCGATGCCGCCCGGGCAGGCGACATTGCCATGCAACTGGCCAATGCCTTTACCCACCGCTTTTATATCGAGCTACAGCGTGCAGGCCGTGCCGACGACGAGGCGCATGTGGGAGCTGCGGCTACCTTGGCTGCGCGGCTCAAGCTGCCTGTGGTGGCCACGCACCCGATTCAATTTTTGGCCGCGACCGACTACGAGGCGCACGAGGCGCGGGTCTGTATCGCCGAAGGCGAGATCTTGGGTAACGCCCGGCGGGTGCGCAAGTTCACGCGCGAGCAATACTTCAAATCACCTGCCGAGATGGCAGCCTTGTTTGCCGACCTGCCCAGCGCGCTGGCCAACACCGCTGAGATTGCCCGGCGCTGCAACCTGACGATTGAGCTGGGCAAGCCTAAGCTGCCCGAGTTCCCCACGCCCGAGGTCAATGGCCAGCGCATGTCGCCGGAAGAGTATTTCCGCTACCTGTCGCACGAGGGCTTGAAGGAGCGCATGGCGCATTTGTACCCTGACGAAGCAGTGCGCACCAGCGAGATGCCGCGCTACGTGGAGCGGCTGGAGTTTGAGATCAACACCATTTTGAAGATGGGTTTTCCCGGCTACTTCTTGATCGTGGGCGACTTCATCCAATGGGCCAAATCTAATGGCTGCCCGGTAGGGCCTGGCCGGGGTTCTGGCGCAGGCTCCTTGGTGGCGTATGTACTCAAAATCACTGACCTCGACCCGTTGCAATACAACCTGCTGTTCGAGCGGTTTCTGAACCCCGAGCGGGTGTCCATGCCCGACTTCGATATCGACTTTTGCCAGGCCAACCGCGACCGCGTGATTGACTATGTGAAGGCCAAGTACGGCAAAGAGGCCGTCAGCCAAATCGTCACCTTCGGCACCATGGCCGCGCGCGCCGCCATCCGCGACGTGGGCCGCGTGATGGACATGAGCTACACCTTTTGCGACGGCATCAGCAAACTGATCCCCAACAAACCCGGCACGCACATGACGATTGACGGCGCCATCAAGGCCGAGCCTATCCTCGCCGAGCGGCTGGAAAAAGAAGAAGAAGTGCGCACCCTGCTCGACATGGCGCGCAAGTTGGAGGGCATGACGCGCAACGTGGGCATGCACGCCGGTGGTGTGCTGATAGCACCCGGCAAGCTCACCGACTTTTGCCCGCTGTACCAGCAGCCCGGCAGCGACTCGGCGGTCAGCCAGTACGACAAAGACGACGTAGAGGCTGTGGGCCTGGTGAAGTTTGACTTCTTGGGTCTGGCCACGCTCACCATCATTGAGATCGCCAAAGACTTCATCGTCGCACGCCACAAGGGTCAAGAAAACTTTGCCTTTGAAGACATCCCCCTGGACGATGCGGAGACCTACAAACTCTTTGCTGACGGCCGCACCGAAGCCGTGTTCCAGTTTGAAAGCCGGGGCATGCAGGGCATGCTGAAAGATGCCAAGCCCACGCGCCTGGAAGACCTGATTGCCCTGAACGCGCTGTACCGCCCCGGCCCGATGGACCTGATCCCCAGCTTTGTGGCGCGCAAACACGGCCGCGAAGAGATTGAGTACCCGCACCCCTTGGTCAAGGAGATGCTGAGCGAGACCTACGGCATCATGGTCTACCAAGAGCAGGTGATGCAAACCGCGCAGATACTGGGCGGCTACAGCCTGGGTGGTGCGGACTTGCTGCGCCGCGCGATGGGTAAAAAGAAGGCCGAAGAGATGGCCGAGCACCGCGTTGTCTTCCGCGCAGGCGCTGCTAAAAACGACATTCCAGAACCCAAGGCCGATGAGATTTTCGACCTGATGGAGAAGTTTGCAGGCTACGGCTTTAACAAGTCGCACGCCGCCGCTTACTCGCTGCTGGCCTACCACACCGGCTGGCTCAAGGTGCACTACACGGCCGAGTTTTTCTGCGCCAACATGACGGTGGAAATGGGCGACACCGACAAGCTCAAGCTGTTGTTTGAAGATGCCATCAACAAGTTTGGCCTGACTTTTGAGCCGCCTGATGTCAACCGTGGCACGCACCGCTTTGAGCCGGTGAGCGACAAGGTCATCCGCTACGGCCTGGGCGCGGTCAAAGGCACCGGCCAACAGGCCGTAGAGGCCATCATCGCCGCCAGGCAAGCAGGCGGCGCCTTCACCAGCCTGTTCGACTTTTGCGCCCGCGTAGAGCGCAGCAAGATCAACAAACGCACCATCGAGGCGCTCATCAAAGCCGGTGCTTTTGATAGCCTGCAACTCAACCGCGCGTCCCTCATGGCCTCCATCGAGCTGGCCATGGACTACGCCCAGGCGCAAGAGGCCAACGCCAACCAAGGCGGCTTGTTCGACATGGGCGACGACGACAGCCACGGCTCCAGCACGCAAGAGCCGCCCTTGGTAGAAGCTACGCCTTGGGGTGTGAAAGAGCGCTTGGTGGCCGAAAAAACCGCAGTCGGCTTTTACCTCTCCGGCCATTTATTTGACGAAGTAGAGCGTGAGGTGCGCCAGTTCGTCAAAACCAAAATCGACGGATTGCCCGAGTCGCGCGACATCCGCACCCTGGTCGGCATCGTCGGCGATCTGCGCGTCATCAACGGGCAGCGCGGCAAGCTGGCCATCTTCAAGCTCGACGACAAATCCGCCGTCATTGAAGCCACGGCAGACGAAGCGCTGATCAACGCCAACCGCAATTTGCTCAAAGACGACGAGCTCATCATCGTGCAAGGCAAGGCCCAGCCCGACCGCTTCTCCGGCGGTATCCGCTTCGTCGTCAACGCCATTTGGGACTTGCCCACGGCGCGCGCCAAGTTTGGCAAATACCTCAAAGTGAGCGTCAACGGAAAATCCCCCGACATCGCCCGCATGGTGCGCGATTTTCCGCCCAAGAAAGAAGTCACCGAGCAAGG
>JAYVDN010000285.1:0-2571 GCA_043749385.1 Polaromonas sp. | reverse complement strand
AAGTAGCGACAAAGGTCATTCGTTGGATTCGGGGTTTCACAGCGCATCAGCGCCTTTGGTATTCATCAAGCCAGTGGGGTTTAGCACGGCGGATTCGCTGCGCCTGATGCAGGCTGCGCAGCGCCTGGACGAGACCGTGCGCTGGCGCTGGGCCCCAGCTGGTGTGCAGGCCGACGTCTATTTGGCCCACCGTGCCAGCGTGGTGTATGGACCGGTCACCACTCCCTCGCCACTGCAGGCACTTCAGCCTGATGTGCCCGTCAAGCAAGCCTACAACAGCACCTCGGCAGAGTCCATGAACGGGGCGTATGAGCACTCGCGCCTGCGCCTGGACAGCAAAGGCATGTACAAGAGCCAGCCCGTATGCCTGCTGGGCGCGCAGATGGAAACGCCTGTGGACGATGGCATGCACCGCCTGCCAGCATTGCAATTTCCTGGCGCATTGGAAGAGCTGCGTGCGGGCTTGCAGCAGATTGCCAACGACCTTTTTATTTTGCGTGTCATGTATGCGCTGGGCCGCTGCGCTTGGCTGGAGCGTGCCCGCTGGAAAACCCACCGCTTGCATGTGATCGATGGACCTTTGCTGATTGCAGCCATAGAGACCAAGCATTGGCGCGTGCACCTCTTGAACAACGTACCCGTAGAGTTGATTGAAGCGGGCAGCGTGATACTGGCGCCGCAGTCCACCGTGTTTGGCGCACCAGGCTTTACCACCTTGCCTCTAGAGCAAGCGCTATGGGAGTTTGCCAAGCGCTGCCCCGAGCCATTGTTATCCCAGGTGCTGCCTAGCGTTTACCTGCGCCAGCGCATTACGCACCGCCGCCATACCGAGCTGAGCAAGCGCGAGCTGGGTGACCATTGCGTGGCCATACTCAGCGCGCTGGACACCCAGTCGCGCACGGCCCAAGAGCTGCAAGACGGGCTACGCCTGTCGCGCCCTGCCTTGCTGCGCGCCTTGGCGTGCCTGGCGCTCACCCGTAGCATCCGCGTGGAGCAAAAGTCTACGGGGCTGCGCCACTGGCTACGCTGGCTGCCAACGCGCGTGCACCAGCAGGTCTTTGGGCAGTCTTCACTCCAATGACACTGCCTTGAGTGAGGTGCGCGCGGCCATGGGTGCTCAGCTAGTGGCGCTGGCCGAACACCGCTGTACCTACGCGCACCATGGTGCTGCCTGCAGCCACCGCCAGTTGCATATCAGCACTCATGCCCATGGACAGGGTATCTAGCTCCGTGTGCTGGTGTTTTAATGCGTCAAATAGATCTTTAGCCCTTTGAAATACTGCGCGGGCAGCTACTAAATCGGTAGTAGGTTCGGGTATGACCATGATGCCGCGCAGCTGCAAAGCCGGCAACTGCGCCACTGCGCTGGCCAGCGCTGCAGCCTCGCTGGGCACTACACCCGATTTATTCAAACCGCCGTCTATGTTGACCTGGATACACACTTGCAAGGGCACCAGATGCGCAGGGCGCTGGGTGCTCAAGCGCTCGGCCGTTTTAAGACGGTCCACGCTGTGCACCCAGGCAAACTGCTCGGCCACCACCCGGGTTTTATTGCTTTGAACCGGGCCAATCATGTGCCAGACGATGCCACTGAGGTCGGCCAGCAGGGCGATTTTTTCAATGCCTTCCTGGATGTAGTTTTCGCCAAAAGCGCGCTGACCTGCGGCGTAGGCCTGGCGCACCGCCTCGGGCCCAAAGGTCTTGCTCACGGCCAAAAGCATCACTTCGTTGGCATTGCGCCCACACTCCGTGCAAGAAGCCGCGATCTGCGCATGAACCCTTTGGAGATTGTCTGAAATTGTGACCATAATGCGTTGATTGTCTCCAAAACCACCCTTATTCGGCCCACCCGCTTGTAACTATTATGGATATCACCCAACTTCTGGCCTTCAGCGTCAAAAACAAAGCCTCTGACTTGCACCTGTCCGCGGGCCTGCCCCCGATGATCCGGGTGCACGGCGATGTGCGGCGCATCAACGTGGAGCCGCTAGACCACAAAGCCGTGCACGCCATGGTGTATGACATCATGAACGACGGCCAGCGCAAGGCCTACGAAGAGTTTTTAGAAGTGGATTTTTCGTTCGAAATTGACGGGCTGGCCCGCTTTCGGGTCAACGCCTTTAACCAAAACCGGGGCGCAGCGGCGGTGTTCCGTACCATTCCGTCGAAAATTTTGACCCTGGAGCAGTTGAACGCCCCCAAGATTTTTGCTGACCTGGCCATGAAGCCGCGCGGCATGGTGCTGGTCACCGGGCCCACGGGTTCGGGCAAGTCCACGACCCTGGCGGCCATGGTAAACCACCTGAACGAGACCGAGTACGGCCATATTTTGACGGTGGAAGACCCGATTGAATTTGTACACGAGTCCAAAAAATGCCTGATCAACCAGCGCGAAGTGGGGCCCATGACGCTGAGTTTTTCCGCTGCATTGAAGTCTGCCCTGCGCGAAGACCCGGACATCATTCTGGTGGGCGAAATGCGCGACCTGGAAACCATCCGCCTCGCTATGACGGCGGCGGAAACCGGCCACTTGGTATTCGGCACCCTGCATACGAGTTCTGCCGCAAAAAC
>JAYVDN010000284.1:0-2298 GCA_043749385.1 Polaromonas sp. | reverse complement strand
TACCAGCAAACCCGCCACATGCTGCGCGCGCGCAAAACATCCCTGTCGGCCAAGCTGGGCAAGCACGGCATCAGCATTAACTCTGATGTGCTGGACGATACCAAGCGCCACCTGGCCCAGCTACCCAAACCTGCCAGCCGCCTGGGCCAGGCCATCGCCTCGCTGCAAGAGGTGATGGACGATCTGGAGACCTCGCTGCACACCCTCACTTCTGCATCGAAACCGCCTTTAGCCCAATAGAATATCGCGGGAGCAGCTATTTAATAAATAGCGCCGAGGCTGGGAGAAAAATCGGCTGGCTGGACTGGCTTGGGGTAGCTCGGTGGTGTGAAGATGCGGCTCGATGGTGGTTGGCTGGCAGCACAAAGGGGGAACGGGGTAGATGCGCAAGCTTCACTCGCCCCACGGCAACATCAGCGTGACCATCGACAGCTTGGCAAACTCGGGCAAAAACTCGTCGATGATGGCTTGCGGGTGGGGGCACAGGGTGGCGTCGGTGATCAGGCCAAACTGCACGCCGCCGCCGTAGCTCAATATGCTCACGCCCATGCCTACGTCGCCGCTTTGCGGTACCCAAAAAATATTCTCTTCTATCGTCGAGCCGCAAAACTGCAGCTTCTCGCGCGGCCCGGGCACATTGGTCATCACCGCCGTGGTCTTTTTGCCAAACAGGTGCAGCATGGCGTCTTGCGCAGGCTTGATCAAAAGGCCCGCCACTGCCAGCAAGCTGAAGGCCAGCAGGGGCTGGTAGCTGCCCTTCATCTGCGCCATGCGCTTGCGTACCTCGTACACGCGCTCTACCGGGTTGTCTATGCCGATGGGCAGTACCAGCGGGGCCAGGCCAAAGCGGTTGCCCAGCTTGTAGGCTTGGTCCAGCGGGCGCAAGTTGACTGGCACCATGGCGCGAATTTCCTGGCCTGTGGGGTCGTCGCCTTGGGCTTTGAGATATTCGCCAATTGCACCGCCCACGCAGCTAAGCAGCACATCGTTGATAGAGCAGTTCAGTGCCTTGCCTACGGCCTTGACTTCGTCCAGCGGAATCGGCTGGCACCAAGCGACTTTTTTAGTCGTACCCGGCTTGCCTTTGAGGCGGGTTTTGGAGTCGTCGGGCATCATGGCAAAAGCAGCTAAGTCGCTGACCAACTGCATGCCGATCTTGGCGATGTCGATCGAATCGGCCATGCCTTTGTGCGGGTCACTGAGCATGTGCAAGGATTTGGCTGCACCGTCGCCCGCAATGCCTAGGGCTTTGACAGTCAAATCCGTAAAGGGTTTGAGAAAACTCTGGGTGATCCAGTCTTGTGCACCCTCTGGCGTATCCCTTTGCTTGCGCTCTGGCGGCGGCAGGCCACCGTCTACCAACGAGGTGGTGACCGATATCAGCGCGATGCCGTCTGCAATGCAGTGGTGAATGCGCACCATCATCGCACTGCCCTTGGAGCCGTCGGGCAGGGTGTAGTTTTCTACCAGATGAAACTGCCACAGCGGGCGACTGCGATCCAGCGGCGTGGTGGTCAGCTCAGCCACACGGTCTTGCAAAGCGTCTTGCAAGGTGTGGCCTTTTTGCGCCTTCAGGGTTTCAGTAACTACATGGTTTTGGATGTCGAAGTTTTTGTCCTTTACCCAGGTCGCACCCGCTGCGTCTTCCACCACGCACTGGCCAAAACGGTGGTACTTGAGCAAACGGCTCTCGATGCGCTCGCACAATGCTGCACGGGTGATCCCAGGCCTCAGCACCCAGATGCCGACGATCATCATCAGGTTGTGCGGGCTGTCCATGCGCAGCCAGGCAGTGTCCACCTTGGTCATGCGCTCGCCTGTGAGTCCCAATGTGCCCGCCACAGCGCGCTCGACACTTTTTTGCATGGTTTGGGCGGCCGTTTGAGCTTTGCTGGCAGCGCTCTGGGCCATGATGCGGGTAACCATCCGATACTCTCCTGGTACTGCAAGCTGTTAGATTGCTATGTTGTTGGGGTTTGCTCCCTATTTTGGCGGGTTTTACGCCATTAAGATACACAGCGCTTTCCCTTAAAATTTTTGTGTCCCACTGTTTTTATATCAAGGAGTACCCATCATGGCCCATCTCAAAGCCAATTTCGAAGCCGCAATGGCAGATTCTAAAAACCTCGCTGATCGCCCAGACAATGCTACGCTGCTGAAAATCTACTCCCTGTACAAGCAAGGCAGCACGGGTGACAACACCGAAAAGAAGCCTGGTTTCAGCGACATGGTGGGCCGTGCCAAATGGGATGCATGGAACAGTTTGAAGGGCACCTCTACTGACGACGCTATGCAGCA
>JAYVDN010000283.1:0-2846 GCA_043749385.1 Polaromonas sp. | reverse complement strand
GCTAAGGTACTACCATAAGCTACTTTTGAAAAGTTGAGCATGACCACCGCTGCCCTCACCCCCACCGCCATCAAGCTTGATGCAGACACCAAGGCGCGTATCAAACGCTTGGCCGATGCACGCAGCCGAACCTCGCACTGGCTCATGCGTGAAGCCATCGTGCAGTATGTGGAACGCGAGGAAAAGCGCGAAACCGTTCGACAAGATGCCATCAAAGCCTGGGACGCTTACCAGGCTGACGGCTTGCACGTGACTGCGCAAGAGGCGGACACGTGGATGGCCGAATTGGAAGCGGGGCGGGACACGGCACCACCCGTGCCGCACCGCTAAATGGCGCAGCTCATCTGGACGCCGCCTGCCACCCGAGACGCGCACAGGCTGTATCAATTTCTGGCCCCAAAAAGCCCAGAAGTCGCCCGCCGCGCCATCCAAACCATCCGCCAAGGGGTGCAGGTGCTGGCCAAGCAACCCGGCATTGGCAGGCCAGCCGAAGAAATGCCCATCGAATACCGCGAGTGGATCATCACCTTTGGCGACAGCAGCTGCGTGGTTTTGTACCGCTTTGACGACAGCACCGCCTATTTGCTGGCGGTGCGGTATCAACGCGAGGCGGGGTATTGAAATCTGCCGCTAAACTGGCGTTACACTTTTTAACGGCCCACCCCAAGCTTTCACCCAACCCACCATCATGACCTTGCACCGCCTACTCGCCCACAGCTTTGCCGCCTGCGCCAGCTTTGCCCTGCTTACCCTGGCCAGCCTGGCCCATGCCGAGCCGGGCATGCTGCGCATTACCACCAGCCCGGGCGATGCGCAGATATTTGTCAATGGCCAGCGTAAGGGCAACAGCCCCAGCCAAGAGGGGCAAACCTTTGCCGTGCGGCTACCGCAGGGCGACTACACGGTGGAGGCGCGCAAAAGCGATGGCAAAGACTACTACGGCAAAAAAAGCGTGTTTGTGGCCAACGACAGCCTGCAAACGGTGAACATCTCGCTCTCTGAAGTCAAGCTGCCCGCCAAGCCCTATGGGCAGGCACCTAATGGCAGCGCCAAGCTGGGCGGGCTCGAATGGCTGCGTTGTAGCATCGGGCAATCGTGGAGTGGCAGTACCTGCATTGGGCAGGCCAGGAGATACACTTTTGAAGAAGCCAAGGCTGCCGCTGATACCTTTAATGCCACCGGCTACGGCGGCAAGCGCGACTGGCGCGTACCTACGGTGCGCGAGTTGGCCAGCTTGATCCAGTGCAGCTCTGGGCAGTTCAAAGACAGTGACGATGTCAAGGATGGTGGCGACAAGATACAAAATAACTGTGGTGGTACGTTTAGCAAACCAACGATAGATATCGGCGTGTTCCCCCAAACGCCTACTGACGATAGGTTTTGGTCGTCTTCGCCGTTTGTCGGTAACGCCAGCTACGCGTGGGACGTCAATTTCGGCGGTGGCTACGTCTACGACTACGGCCGCTATGACACCTTGCCGGTGCGGTTGGTGCGTGCCGGTCAGTGATTGGGGGCGAAGCCCTTTGGGCTTTCCCTTAGCGCCGCGCGGTCTGATGCAAGTGTGCAGCGCCTCAACACGCAACGCAGGCGGTGGCCAACGCAGATGTTTTTAAAAATGGCCATGAATGCCAACGGGAGCGCAAATGCAAGTCAGTAAAAAAATAATGCAGCACAACAGCCACGCACCCCACCGCGCTGCGCAGCAGCGCCCGCTGGCAGTGGCCCTGGCTTTGGCCGCAGTCCTGGCCTACGCGCCGCACAGCGCGCAGGCCTTTAACTTTGACGACCTGGAAAAGGTAGAAAAAGTAGAGCGCGGCGAACGCAAAGTGCGCGAAGCCCGGGCCGAAGCCGCCCGCCGCGAAGAAGAAGCCCGCAGGCTAGCCCAGCAGCAAGCCGAAGAGGCAGCCAGGCAACGCGCGGCGAGCACTGGCGGGTCAGGCTATCGCATCACAAGCGATAAATGGTCTGAGTTTCAAGGTAACTGTGGGAGTGGGCGATTTTTCGCGGGAACCTTATCGACGATGTTTCAAGGGTATTGGAATGTTTGCGGCTCTAGTGGGTGCACATCGGAAAAAACGCGACATGCAGCAATATCAAAATTTTGCGGTTGAACCATGGTCGCTGATGCAGAGAAATCTAAAAACCCACCACAATGCAGGATGACTAGAAAATACCGCAGCGATGCTTTTGCCGCCATCCATGAAACCATGGAGGCCTTGCACGACATAGGCGCTGTAGCCAAGCAAACCATGCGTGAGTTTGATGACGCATGCTTGACACCCGTTGAGAGTCTCAGTGGTGAGCAAATATTGCTGCTGCGCCATCGCGAGCACATCTCGCAGCCGGTGTTTGCCCGCTACTTGAATGTCTCCAGAAACCTAGTTTCTGACTGGGAGCGCGGTGTGAAAAAACCGGGTGGCCCGGCGTTGCGTTTGCTGACCGTCATCCAAAAGAAAGGGCTTGCTGCGATTGCGTAGGCAGCGGTTTAAAACGGACTCGAATACAAAACAGGTTCAAATCCGCAACGCGTCTGTAGTCAGATTCGTTCGCCGTCATGAGTTGGAAGCTATATGCCAGTGCAGTAGCGGTTATGACCGCATCCGGCAGTTTGAGCCCATCTCCCAGTCCACGCTTTCGGCCACCTTGACTTTTTGCTTGAGCTTCTCGCCCGGGGCCAGTACGCCCGAGATGGGCGAGGTGACGGACTTGACGATGGAGCCCATCGCCTTCTCGACGATATTGGACAGGCCACCCGCTTTGTTGCCGGGCGTGGTTCAGCTTGACTACGTTGCGCCTGGGATACCGACCGTTAAAAAGAGAGTCAAGGCTTGGTCAGGCAAACGCAT
>JAYVDN010000282.1:0-2685 GCA_043749385.1 Polaromonas sp. | reverse complement strand
CACCGCATCGCCATGTTTGAGAAGTTGCTCTCTTACGTACAATCCAAGCAAGGTGTGGTCATTCGCACTGGCGCGCAGATTAACGATTGGTACCGGGCGCAGGTGCCAGCACCGGCACCTTCCAAGTGAGCACAAAAACTCTATCCAAAATTCCAGCGAGCAGGGCGCTTGCTAAAAGCGCTACCAAGGTGACGTCCAAAGTTGCCGGTACACCAGCAGACAAGTCGGCTGGCAAAGCAGGTGCCACAATCACGGTAAGAGCAAACACTAAAGCCCGCATCGTACCCAAAACCCGCCTGTCCCCGGCAGAGCGCGAGCAGCACATCATCCAGGGTGCGATTGCGTATTTTTCTGAAGTAGGCTTCTCTGGCCAAACCCGTGAACTGTCCAAACGCCTGGGCATTACCCAGCCCCTGCTGTACCGCTACTTTGCCAACAAACAAGCTCTGGTGGACAAGGTGTACCAAACCGTGTTTGAGGGCCGCTGGGACCCGCAATGGCTGGCGCTGCTGCAAGACCGCGGTGTGCCGCTACGCGAGCGCTTGCTGGAGTTTTACCGCCAATACTCGGCCGCTACTTACCGCCCCGACTGGATTCGCATTTACATGTACGCGGGGCTGTCCACCCCGCCGCTGAACCAGCGCTACATCAAGCTGATTCGACGTGAATTGATGCCCGTCATCTGCCGCGAGCTGCGCTTATATTGCGGTATTGACGACCAAGATACCAAAGTGTCCAACGAAGAAATGGAGTTTTACTGGAGTCTGCACGGCGGCATTTTCTACTTTGCCGTGCGCCACCATGTGTACCAAATCAAGATGCCGGTGGACTTTATGGGCAATGTGGGCTTGGCCGTGGACAATTTTCTGGCTGGAGCCAAAACGACCTACCCGAAGCTGCTCTCAGGCGCTTAACCAAACAAAAAGCCGTTTGATGCAAATCAAACGGCTTTCGTGGTATTTTTCATGTATGCTTTTTGTATTGAAACAAAAATCATTTGGTGCCCAGGAAGGGACTCGAACCCCCACGATGTTACTCGCTAGTACCTGAAACTAGTGCGTCTACCAATTCCGCCACCTGGGCTAACTTCAGAGAACTTAGGATTCTATATTAAAACTACTCCACAAACTGGCAGCCTGCTAGAAGAAATTGAAGGCACCGCTCTTGGCCACCGTGATGGACACGGTTTTGTACAGCGCGACGACGGCGGCGCAGACCTGTATTTGCCCCCCAACGAGATGCGCGCCGTGCTGCACCGCGACCGAGTGAAGGCGCGCATTGTGCGGCACGACCGCAAGGGCCGCCCCGAAGGCAAGGTCACCGAGATCATTGAACGCGCCAGCCAACCCATCATTGGCCGCTTGCTGCAAGAGTCTGGCGTGTGGCTGGTGGCACCGGAAGACAAACGCTACGGCCAAGACGTGCTCATCCCCAAAAACGGCACTGGCACGGCCAAAGCCGGCCAGGTAGTGGTGGTGCAGCTCACCGAGCCGCCCTCGCTGTACGGCCAGCCCGTAGGCCGCGTGACCGAGGTGCTGGGCGAGGTGGACGACCCGGGTATGGAGATTGAAATTGCGGTGCGCAAATACAGCGTGCCGCATGAGTTTAGCGAGGCCTGCATGAACGAGGCGCGCTTGCTGCCCGACCATGTGCGGCCCGAGGATAAAAAAGGCCGCGTCGATTTAACCGACATTCCGCTGGTCACGATTGACGGTGAAGACGCGCGCGACTTTGACGACGCGGTGTACTGCGAGCCCGCCAAAATAGGGCGCGGCAAAACTGCGCAAGACGGCTGGCGCCTGCTGGTCGCCATTGCCGATGTGTCGCACTACGTGAAAAACGGTGCGGCGATTGATATTGACGCCTATGACCGCGCCACCAGCGTGTATTTTCCGCGCCGCGTGATTCCCATGTTGCCCGAGAAGCTGAGTAACGGGCTGTGCTCATTAAAGCCTGACGTAGAGCGGATGTGCATGGTCTGCGACATGTTGGTGACGGCCACGGGCGAGGTGCATGCCTACCAGTTTTACCCCGCAGTGATGTTCAGCCACGCACGCTTTACCTACACAGAGGTCGCGGCCATTTTGAGCAACACGCGCGGCCCCGAGGCCAGCAAACGCAAAGACCGCGTGCAAGACCTGCTCAACCTGCACGACGTGTACCGCGCCTTGCTGAAAGAGCGCAATGTGCGCGGCGCGGTAGATTTTGAAACGACCGAGACGCAAATTGTCTGTGACGAAAACGGCCGGATAGAAAAAATCATCCCCCGCACCCGCAACGATGCCCACAAGCTGATCGAAGAGGCCATGCTGGCCGCCAACGTGTGCAGCGCCGACTTTATTTTGCGCAGCAAGCATGTGGGCCTGTACCGCGTGCACGAGGGCCCCACGCCCGAGAAAAAAGACAATCTGCGCATGTACCTCAAAACGCTGGGTCTGAACATGACTATCAGCGAGGACCCCACACCCGGCGAGTTTGCCGCCATCGCTGCCGCCACCAAAGACCGCGTGGACGCGCAGCAGATCCACACCATGCTGCTGCGCTCCATGAGCCAGGCCATTTATACGCCCATCAACAGCGGCCACTTCGGCCTGGCGTTTGAGGCCTACACCCACTTCACCAGCCCGATCCGCCGCTACCCCGACCTGCTGGTGCACCGCGTGATCAAAGCGATTTTGGCGCACG
>JAYVDN010000281.1:0-3170 GCA_043749385.1 Polaromonas sp. | reverse complement strand
CGCCGATGTGCGCAAACAAAACGCCGCGTTCTACGAATTTATGGTGCCCTTGGTCAAAGGCTACAGCACCGAGATGAGCCTGGAAGTCACTTCGCTGGGCGTGCAAGTGCACGGCGGCATGGGCTTCATCGAAGAAACTGGCGCGGCGCAGTACTACCGCGACGCAAAAATCTTGACCATCTACGAAGGCACCACGGCTATCCAGGCCAACGATTTGGTAGGCCGCAAAACCTCGCGCGATGGCGGTACCACTGCCAAGGCCATCGTGGCGCAAATCGAAGCGACTGAGAAAGAGCTAGCCAAACGCGCTACGGTGCAAGGCTTGGCTGTGCTCAAGCGCTTGACTGCTGCACGCCTGGCCTTGATCGACGTGATCAACTTCGTTGCTGGTAACACCAAGGCCGCGCCTAACGCCGTATTTGCGGGCAGCGTGCCTTACCTGATGCTGGCAGGCAATGTGTTTGCAGGCTGGCAAATGGCGCGCTCGCTGTTGGCGGCTGAAGACTGCTTGGCTGCCGGAGACGATGCAGCGTTCATGCAAGCCAAGATTGTGACGGCACGCTTTTATGCCGACCATATGTTGTCGAAAGCACCTGGGGTGCGCGATAGCATTGTGGAAGGTGCCGATTGCGTGACGGCTTTGGCGCTCGAAGCGTTTTAAAACGGACATCCGGACGCAGAGGACGCGAAAGTTACGCAAAGGACGCAAAAAAGAAAATTCCAAAAAAATACAAAAATTTAAAAATTGGGAGAACTCAAACACTTGTGATGAGTTGTGCATCAAATCGTTGACTTGCTCCCAATTTCTGTTTTACTTTTGTATTTTATTTTGACTTCTTTTGCGTCCTCTGCGTAACTTTCGCGTCCTCTGCGTCCGGAAGTTCCCCCCCCCTTTCCCTCCTTCAGTATTTAACAAAGGTCAACATGTCAAAACTGCCCCCCATTCTGCAAAACCTGCCCTTCCCCGTCATCGGTAGCCCCCTGTTCATCATCAGCAACCCCAAGCTGGTGATTGCGCAGTGCATCGCCGGTGTGGTGGGCAGCATGCCTGCGCTGAACGCCCGTCCAGCGGCGCAGTTGGAGGACTGGTTAGCTGAGATCACCGAGACGCTGGCTGCGCATGACAAAGCCAACCCGAATAACAAGGCCGCGCCTTACGCTATCAACCAGATCGTGCACAAGAGCAATGACCGCTTGGAGCACGACATGGCTGTGTGCGAAAAATTCAAGGTCCCTATCGTCATCACCAGCCTGGGTGCGCGTGAAGACGTGAACACCGCTGTGAGAGCCTGGGGTGGCATTACGTTGCATGACGTGATCAACAATGTGTTTGCACATAAGGCGATAGAGAAGGGCGCAACCGGTCTCATTCCTGTGGCAGCCGGTGCAGGTGGTCACGCCAGCGTGAAATCCCCGTTCGCCATGATCCAGGAAATACGCGAGTGGTTTGACGGCCCCGTGGCGTTATCAGGCTCGATATCGACGGGTGGCGCGGTGCTGGCCGCGCAGGCCATGGGCGCAGACTTGGCTTATATCGGCAGTGCCTTCATCGCCACGCACGAGGCGCGCGCGGTAGACGGCTACAAAGAGATGATCACCCAGAGCGATTCTGACGATATTGTGTACAGCAACTTCTACACCGGCATCCACGGCAACTACCTCAAGGGCAGCATCCGCAACTCCGGCATGGACCCAGACAATTTGCCCGAGAGCGACCCCAGCAAGATGAACTTTGGCGGGGGTGGTGAAGCCAAGGCCTGGAAAGACATTTGGGGCTGCGGCCAGGGCATTGGCGCTATCAAAGAAATCACCAGTACCGCTGATTATGTGGCCCGTTTGCGCCGTGAGTATGCAGAGGCGAAGGCGCGTATTTGCATCTAATGCTCGGAAACGCACGGGCCTACTGAAAGCGGGTGCGCATTCGGTAGTCGCAGTAAAAACAAAAACGCCACTTTTGAAGTGGCGTTTTTGTTTCAGCGTGTGGACAAACTCCGTTGTCGGCTTCAGTCAAACACCGGTGACTCTACCCCCAGCACCTTGTGCAGCTTGGGCGAGGTAGTGGTGTACTGCAAATGCACTTTCTTGTCGGGGAATATGAAGGGCATCGAGCCAAATGCGGCGAGCGCGCACTCGTGGAAGCCGCTCAGGATGAGCTTCTTTTTGCCCGGGTAGGTATTGATGTCGCCCACCGCAAAGATGCCGGGCACATTGGTGCTGAACTTTTCAGTGTCTACCTTGACTTGCTTGCGCTCGATCTCCAGGCTCCACTGGGCGATGGGGCCTAATTTTGGAGAGAGACCAAAGAAGACGAGGAGCATGTCCAGTGGCATGAGGCGCGTCACGCCGTCGCCACCAGTGACTTTCACGCCCGTGAGTTTGCCGTCTGTTTCTTCGATGCTGGTGATCTGGCCGACAGTGAACTGCATCTCGTGCGCGTCGCACATGGCTTTCATTTTGGCTACTGAAGCGGGGGCGGCTTTGAAGCCGTCGCGGCGGTGCAGCAGAATTACGGACTCCGCTTTGTTGGGGCCTTCTTGCGCGAAGTTGAGCGCCCAGTCCAGGGCCGAGTCGCCACCGCCGACGATGACGAGGTTTTTATCCTTAAACTGCTCGGGGCTGCGCACGCGGTAGTGCAACTGCGTGTCCAGAAACGCGTCTATGCCATCGACCTTGAGCGTGCGCGGCTGGAACGCGCCCACGCCTGCAGCGATGAAAATAGTTTTGGTGAGAAACTTGGTGCCCTTGCTGGTCTCTACAAAAAACCGGCCATCGGTTTGCTTCTCTACCGTGGTGACTTCCTGGCCAAAGTGGAAGGTGGCACCAAAGGGCTCGATCTGCTTAAGCAAGCTATCGGTCAGCTCTTTGCCGGTGCACACAGGCACGGCGGGAATGTCATAGATCGGTTTGTCAGGGTACAGCTCAATGCACTGGCCGCCGGGGTAGGCCAGGCTGTCGATGACGTGGGCTTTGACCTCTAACAGGCCGAGTTCAAACACCTGAAACAGACCGACAGGGCCAGCTCCGACGATGACCGCATCGGTCTCGATCGGGCCATCGTGTGCGGCTGCGGTGTTGATCACTTCTTGGTTCAATTGTGGTTCCATAAATTACTACTACCTAAATACCTGAATACCGTAAGACAAAACTTCCGGACGCAGAGGACGCAAAAG
>JAYVDN010000280.1:0-2886 GCA_043749385.1 Polaromonas sp. | reverse complement strand
GGGCGCGTCCGAGCTGGTGGCCAACGGCAGCATCCACCTGCGCAGCGGCGTGACCATCGAGCACATCAACCCCAGGTCGGTGACGCTCAGCGACGGCAGTGAGCTGCCGGCCGACCTGATCGTCTATGCCACCGGCTATGGGTCGATGAACAGTTGGCTGGCCGATCTGATCTCGCCGGCCGTGGCTGACCAGGTCGGCAAGGTCTGGGGCCTGGGCTCGGACACCCCCAAGGACCCAGGGCCCTGGGAGGGCGAGCTGCGCAATATGTGGAAGCCCACCCAGGTGCCGCAGCTGTGGATCCATGGCGGCAACCTGCACCAGTCGCGGCACTACTCGCAGTTTCTGGCGCTGCAGTTGAAAGCCCGCATGGAGGGGCTGAAGACACCGGTGTATGGGCTGGCTGCGACGCACCATGCGCGGTGATTTGCTATATTGTTAATAGCTGCTCCCGCAATATTCTATTGGCTTAGAGCCCGATAAGCCCATATAAAAGTGGCGTGTCGCGGTCAGAGTTGACTTGAAAATGCCAACGGGTCAAAGCGTTTTAATCATCACTTTGCGAAACTTCACAACGCCGCCAGCTGCCTGCAAGGCAATCGGGCCGCTGGCGAACTTGCTGTCATTGAGCTGCACGGTGGGCTGGCCATTGAGAACTACATTGAACTGCGAGCCTTTGACAGTAATTTCGTAAGTGTTCCAACGCCCACCGGCTTTGGGCATAGGCGATATTTTGGCGAAGTTAACGATGGCACCCGTGCCGTAGCTTGGGTCTGGTCGCGTGTCAAAGATGTTCACTTCATACGAGTTGTCGGCGGTGATGACCTTGGGGTCAGAGCAGCGGACAAAAATGCCACTGTTGGCCACCTCGTTGACCCAAAACTCTGCATAGATCTGAAAGTCTTTATACGAGTTTTTAGACACTAAAAAACCTGTGCCCAGCTCAGCCTGGGCATTGCCTTCGGACAAGCGCCAGTTGGCATTGCCTATACCGTTCCAGCTGTCCAGGTTGCTGCCGTCCAGCAGCGTCACCCAGCCGGGGCCAGACGGGCCAGAGGATGCAGAGGGGGCCATGTTGGCGCAGCCAAACAGGCTGAATGCCGATACCAACAGTGTGGCAATGATCAGGGACAAACGTTTCATGGTGGTGCTCCTAGGGGGTTTATCAAGCGATAACCGAAATGGTTACCCGCATGCTACCCCTGCTTGCCAAAACGTCTGCTAGGTAATTCCCTCAGAGGATCTCCCGCCCTGTCCCCAACGGCTCATTGCAGCTGCGCCTATTGCGGCCGAGCTTATTGCAACTGCGCATGCACCCAGTGCGCAGCAGCCAGCAAGCGGTGGTCGGCGCCGTACGCGCCTACCAGTTGCAGGCCGATGGGCAGGCCGTTCTTTCCGCGCGCAAAGGGCAGATGGATGCAGGGCAAGCCCAGCAGCGTCCATGTGCGGCAAAACAGCGGGTCGCCAGTGTTGCCGAGCGCCATGGATAGCGCTTCGCCGATGCTGCTGGGCGACAGCAGCACGTCAAAATTGGTAAACAGCGTAGCCGCTTGGCTGCGTGCGTTGGCCGTGGTGTGCAGGTTCTGCGCATGTGCCTCACCGCTGATGGTCATGCCGTGCGCGAGCAGTGCTTGCAGTGGGGCGCTGAGCTGGTGATGGTGGTGCAAGCGCTCATGGCTGAGCGAGCGGGCGGTCTCATAGGCTTGTACGGCTTTTTGCACCGTGACCAGATTGGACAACTCGGTTGGCAGGCGCATGGCGGTTGCGTGCCCGTGCAATGCCTTCTCCGCCAGCGCCCAGGCCTGCTGCGTATCGCTGTCGGCCTGGTCCCACTCGGGCGTTTGGCACAGGCCAATACGGGGCGCGCTAGTCTGCGCATACGTCGCAGGGTCGGCCAGCCGTGCATCGCCTGTCAGCACCGCGCCCAGCAGCCCTGCATCGCGCACGCTGCGGCCAAAGCCGCCCAGAGTGTCCAGCGTCTCACTCAGGCTTTTGACACCCGCTTTGGGCACCCGGTTGTGGCTGGGTTTGTAGCCCACCACGCCGCAAAAGGCAGCAGGGCGAATCAGCGACCCTGCCGTCTGCGTGCCCAGCGCCAATGGCAGCATGCCGTCGGCCACGGCAGCGGCCGAGCCGCTGGACGAGCCACCGGGCGTGTGCGCCAAGTTGTGCGGGTTGCGCGTGATGCCGGGGAACATATTGGCCAGCTCGGTCGTCACCGTTTTGCCCAGCAGCACCGCACCCGCCTCGCGGCACAGCGCCACGGCTGCCGCATCGGCCAGTGGCTGGTGCTGCGCGTAGATGGGCGAGCCGTAAGCCGTTGGCATGTCGTAGGTGTCAAACAAATCTTTGACGCCAAAGGGCAGGCCGTGCAGCAAGCCGCGCACCGGGCCCGCGTCCAGCTGGCGGGCCTGGGCCAGGGCAGCATCGGCGTTGAGGTGCGTGAAGGCTTGCACCTGCGGGTCCTGCTCGGATATTCGGTCCAGGCAGGCGCGTACTAGATCAACGGCTCTGAGTTCGCGCCGTACTAGCAGGGTGGCGGCCTGCCAGGCGTCTAGTTGGTTCAGTGGGGTGATTGCTGTCATAGTGACCAAGTATCTGCGGTTTTTAAAGCCATGCAAGCCTTCCCTGTCACCTGTTTTGCAGAGTACATTTCAGCTTAGATGCAATCTAGTTAACTTTGACTATCTCAGGAGATACGCATGCAAACTACGATGATGACCACACCCCTGTCACTCAACCATTTGTTGGAGCGTGCAGGCACGCTGTTCCCGCAAAGTGAGATTGTTTCGCGCTTGCCTGACAAGTCTTTGAAACGCCATAGCTACGCCCAGTTTTACCAGCGTACTCGTGCTTTCGCTGCCGCACTCAAAGGCCTGGGCTTGCAA
>JAYVDN010000279.1:0-23515 GCA_043749385.1 Polaromonas sp. | reverse complement strand
AATGGTGCGCGGCGCGGGCACCACGGTGTGCAGCGTGAAGTGGTGGTGCAGCGCGACTGCATCGAGCCGCGTGTCGATGCCACCGCCAGCCAGCAGTGCCGGAAGGCTTGACGCAAAGCGCAGCCGCGTGCCGTCCTGCGCTACATACAGCGGCTTGATGCCAAAGCGGTCGCGTGCAAGGAACAGGCTGGCCTGGCGTGTGTCCCAAATAGCAAATGCAAACATGCCGTAGAAACGCTGCACACAGTTCTCGCCCCACGCATGGTAGGCCTTCAAAATGACTTCGCTGTCGCCGTCGGAGAAGAAGGTATAGCCCATGGCGGTCAGTTCTACGCGCAGCTCCCGGTAGTTGTAGATCGTGCCGTTGAACACCAGGGCCAATTGCAGCGCGGTATCCACCATAGGCTGGTCGGCACTGGCGGACAGGTCGATGATCGCCAAGCGCCGATGGCCGAAAGCCAGTGGGCCGTCGGTGAATGTGCCTGCATGGTCTGGCCCACGGCGCGCCATTTGTTCGGACATGCGTTTGATGGCCAGCATGTCTGGCGATGCACCGTCAAATCTCAATTCACCGCAAATTCCGCACATAGCGTGTTACGGCAACACTGGCGCCAACAGCAGTGCACGCATTTGAGCCCGTTCTGCGATGCTGGGCCAGCCAGCGGCTTCAGCTACCACGGGTGTGCCGGGCCAATCAACCCGTCCCTGCGCGTCGAAGCGAACCAGGGTGTAGGTCTCATTGACCACGGTGTCTGGCGCGCCCGCTTTCAGGCGCACATACCAGTCTGCCAGGCGCAGCGTCTGGCCAGCCAACAGGGGCGCCAATGCCTGGCCGCGCGCCAGTGCCACATACAGGGCATGGGGCACCGGGTGCACGCCACTGCCATCATCGAGCAAGAATACATAGGAGGCATGCCCAGCGTCCTGCGGGCAGTCTTCGCCCGGGAGATGGCAGGTGCGGCCGGACGCATCGGCCGTGCTGTACACCGGCGCAAAACCACCGCCCGGTGTGCGGAAATTGGTGGTTTGCCCCTGGTACATCCGCGCCGCCACCCATTGCACCGCGCCGTCGTAGGCATAGGCCCGCAAATCGAACTTGAGCGTCTTGGCTGCATCGTGCTCCTCAACTTGGCGTTCACCCGGTGCAACGAGGGCCTGGGCCACATAGTCACCGGCCAATATCTCCTGCCAGACCCGAGTAGTGAGCTTGTCGCCCCGGTAGGCGGCGCGGCTGCCAAAGCCGGCCACCGGCTTGAAGAACAGGCTGCGGCGCGCGCTCCATAGCCGCTGTTCGTCAGCGGCACCCACTACTTCGGTATGCGGCACATGCGCCAGCAAAACTTGCTGCGTGGCCGGCGGCACGCCCAGTGCCTGGAGTTGGGCTGCGTCGCTGAACAGCGCCAGGCGGCGCTTGTCAGCATACAGCGCATGAGCGCGTGGATGCGGCGTCAACACGACACTGTGCTGCACGTAGGCTTCACGCAAAGCTGCGCTTGTGGCTTGCTCCAGGTAGAAGTCGGTCAGCCGGTTATAGACCAGGTCAATAGCCACATCACCATGCCACAGCACACCATTGCGGCATTCGAGTGACGTGGGACTGGCAATGGTTGCGCGCAGCCCATGCCGCTCAAACCGCTGCTGAAAGAGGAGGAATTCAGGGTAGAGGTACTGAGTCTCGGGCGCTTCGTCAACAATGGCAATACTCTTGAGGGGCTGGGTGCGGCCCGCCAGGCGCCATTCGTTACGGAACATGTCAACAATGCGCTGCTCAAAGGCCTTCACGCTGGCAACGCTTGGCTCCATGGCCTGCATCGCCGTGCAACAGGCACGCTGCGCCCGCGCCAGCACCGCATTGAGCATGGCACCGCCCGCGTTGGTGTTTACCTCGATTAGGTCCAGGTGGCCTTGATTAAGATGAAAATCATAGCCAAAGAAAGCCCCCTTTGGGCCGCCATGGCCCAGCATGGCGATGGCGGGCGCAGCGGCAAGCACTTGCTCTTGATAAGCCGGCAAGGCCACGACCACCTCAACCGCCAGCATCACCTGCGCCATACGCTGCAACTGCGTTGCCGAGACGAACACGGGCTGCGCTGCGAACAGGTACGGACACCGCTCACGCACCATCGCCGACAGGCCTGGTTGCCCAAGCTCTGAATCAAGCGCCAGCGCCAGGGCGTCCTGGTTCAAACTAAAGCAAAAGCAGGCACGGTTCAGCGCGTCAACGGCGCTGATGGGTGCACGATGCGGTGCCGTAAGGCTGG
Source organism: Polaromonas sp. (assembly GCA_043749385.1). Classification (GTDB taxonomy): domain Bacteria; phylum Pseudomonadota; class Gammaproteobacteria; order Burkholderiales; family Burkholderiaceae_C; genus JAAFIP01. The sequence goes on along the minus strand of JAYVDN010000279.1, from coordinate 21,254 downwards.
AGGATGGCAAGGCTGCGTTCATGCGCGTTGGCTTGGTAGATGGCGACCACCAAGATACAGGCGACCGCCAGTTTGGTCTGTGCGGTAACGCACGCTGCCCGCTGTGTGCGGCTCCGCACAGACGGGCGATACGCCGCAGGCATACGATTCTTTCAGGAATCAACGTTGACCATAAACCCGGTGGCGATTTTGAAACTTACCAGCGACACGGAAGTGGCCGCTGCCACCCAAGAAGTTCACCAACGGCTACAAGAGTTCGTTGGGTGCTTATGAAGTTAGGAGAAATTCCATGAAAATTTTGTCTGCAACGCCTGTTGGTATGGCATCCCTGTTCGCATCCAATGCCGCGTTGGCGCAAAGCGGAAACATGATGGATGGCGGCATGGGAAGCGGCGGCTGGATGTGGGGCTTCGGCGGCATGTGGACGCTGGTTCTGCTTTGCATTGTGGTTATCGCACTGGTGGTGTGGATCTTTACGCGAGGTGGCAAGTGAATGAGACCACCTTACTGTTACCAAGGTTTTCGCAAGTTTTTTTCAATCCAACAAGGAGTCTGTCATGACCCATTCCCGATTCACTCCCGTTGCTGCGGCGTTCGTTCGCGGCCAGCATCTGGGTCGGCTGGATCACCGCCCCGTCGGCACCTTTGGGTACCGCGTGATCCCAATACTTCAAACGGTGCTGCTCGTGGTGGTTGTCAGTGCCGCGCCTGTTTTTGCCCAGACTCCCGAGCCCTTGGTAAAAGTCCTCACGGCAGCCGAGGACGCTACGCAGAAAACCGTCCTGATTGGTCGGGCCTCGGCCGGCGGCATGACCGTCATCTTTGAGCTTGAAGCCGCGAAAAGCATGTGGATGCGGATGGGCAACCCGTCGAAGTGGGTGGAACATCTCGTGGGAAAGGGCGAGATATTCCATGTCGAGGTCAAGCCGGTGGATCCAAAATCCAAGACGCGCATACCTTATGCCGACGTGAAATTCAGCGCCCTCAATCGCGACAACAAGAAAAAAGTATCCGGCACGCTGCATCCGATGTGGGGCGGCAGCGGCTTGCACTACGCGGTGAACAGCCCCCTCGCTGGCGATGGCACGTATGAGGCGACGATCTCGGTCGGCGTGCCCGAAGTCGGTCGCGCGTCGGCGGACAAGGACTTGTGGATGAATCCAGTCACCACCAAATTCCACTTCAAGCTGGTCAGCGGAAAACTTGTCGAAGTCACGGAGCCCGCGCCCGAGCCGAAGTGATCGACCTCATGGGCGATGTCAACCAAATGCCTTTTGCATTGATTTCTCAAGTCGAGCTACCCGCACTATCACCGGCAACCGTTCGGCACCCGGTTCATTTTCACCACCCTAGGAGTTTTTTATGACCCGCTTTCGCTTCCTCCCCCTGAGCGCCGCCATGTTGGTGGCCAGCACCCTGCTCGCCTGCAACACCACCCCTGGCATGCCGATGGGCAGCGCCGCCGCGCAAGGCATGCCAATGTCTGACCAAAACGCCAAAATGGACATGGGCAAGATGGACGCGCAAATGAATAAGATGCGCGAGATGCACGAAAAAATGATGGCCTCCAAGACACCCGAAGAGCGCAGCAGGATGATGGCCGACCACATGAAAACCATGCGGGACAGCATGCAGATGATGGGCTCCATGAGCGGCATGCACGGAGGTGGCATGGGGGCTATGGGCGGCAACATGGGCACGCATAGCCAAATGATGGACAAGCGCATGGCCATGATGGAGTCCATGATGCAGATGATGATGGACCGCATGCCAGCCACACCGCCCAAGTAACTGCGCCGCCGCCATACCTCGTCTTTGTGCAGGCTTCGCGCGGGCCAACACCGTTGGGGTGTCTTATTCCCTGTGCGCTGGTACTACTGAATGAGGCGTTAATCATCCCTCGAATCGAAAGCATGTATGTTGCAAAGAAGAAAATTGTTTCAGTTTGCTGGCATTGCAGCCTTAGCGGGTGTCGGTGGGGCGGCGTGGATGTATTACGGCTCGCGTCATTCCCGAAATATGGCAACCGCACCATTTCGCCCTTATCCCTTTGACCCGGTTGCGCCTGAAAACTTTCAACAAAAGCTGTTTATCCCAGTTGCCAGCGGGCCATTTGGCGTGCTGGATGTTGTTGCTCCATTAAAGATACGCGCAACAGCCACAAGCTTCCCACTTCTGACGGGGAAGGAATCGCCATTTTTGCTCTACCAAACCGAGCACTCGGGCAACGCTTTTCAGAACCCGATCCTGCGCATTGAGAGTGGTGCGCGGTTCACCGCCAGCCTGGACAACGCGTTGACCGAACCTACCATCATCCACTGGCACGGTCTGCACACGCCCGCCAACATGGACGGCCATCCTGTCAACACGATGGCACCCGGTGCGAAATATGACTACGACTTTACCGTGCGCAACCGGGGTGGCACCTACTGGTACCACACGCATGCGCATGGGTTAACCGCAAAGCAGGCCTACAACGGTCTGGCCAGCTTCTTCCTGGTAGAGGACGATGACCAGCGCCAACTGGCCAAGGCGCTGGACCTGCAACTCGGTGTGACCGACCTGCCGCTGGTGATTCAAGACAAGCAGTTTGATGTGCAAGGTCGCCTGCGCTACCAGCCCAACGCACATGAGGCCATGATGGGCTGGCTGGGGGACGTGATTCTTGCCAACCTGACCCCCAACGCCTTCCAGACCGTCACGCCGCGCACCTACCGCTTGAGGCTGCTCAATGGCTCCAATGCCCGCATTTATCGACTGGCATTCATGAAGGGCAGCACAGCGCTGAATTTCACCGTGATCGGCACCGATGGAGGCCTGATCGAGCGGCCTGAAACCGTGACGGAGGCTTTTTTGGCACCCGGGGAGCGACTGGACGTTCTTTTTGACGCTGGGCAGGCGCAAGCGGGTGACGATATTTTCCTGAAGAGCCTGGCGTTTGATCCCATGGAAAACGAGGGATCAGGCGGCATGGGAGGTATGGGCGGCATGAACATGGGCGCAGGCCAAATGATGGGCAACATGGGTTCATCCCGGTTGCCATTGGGTATGGCTTTCAACATCCTCAAACTCAGCGTAGTGGCCGGTGACCGCGTCATTGCCAAACCGCCCGAAACGCTGTCGAAAATCAAACCGATGGGCCTTGAGGGCGCGGCCGAACGAAAGATTGAACTGTCGATGGGGCATATGCGCTTTTTGATCAACGGGCTCACCTTCCGCATGGATGAGGTTGCGTTTGAGGTCAAGCGCGGCGCAGTGGAAATCTGGCGCATCAGTAACCCGACGGTAGGCATGCCGCATCCCATGCACCTGCACGGATTTTCCTTTCAAGTGATTGAAAGGCTGAACAGTCCGCCCCCGCTGGCAGCCTCAGCGCGTTTTGGCAAAGGCCGAACCGTAAGCGACCTCGGCTGGAAAGACACGGTACTGGTGTGGCCTGGCGAAACGGTGCGTATTGCGATTGACTTTACCCACGACTTCCCCGGCAGCCAAACCTACCTGTTCCACTGCCACAACCTCGAACATGAAGACGCTGGAATGATGATCAACTATCGGGTGCAAGCATGAAGGTGAATTTATCCGCACCGCCGGATGCCAAAACCGGGGTACGGCGCTTTGTTGTCCCTGCTGTTTATGGTGCACTTCTGCGAGTGCAAACCGGTTGGCTGAGTTAGTTACTGCCTGGTGCCAGCGCGGCAGCAGTCGCGCGACAGGCTGAACAGGCTCTGGCTGCTTTGCGCATCTTGCGCCAGCGCCAGGTCGCTCAGCTCACGGCCTAGCCGCCCATAGCCGCCTTCAAACAAGTTGGGCCATTGCTTAGCTTGGCAGACCTACACGAGGCGCAGTGGCGCGTAATACGCTTCACTGTAGAAAACAACGGCGTAGAGATGATCCACCCTGCACTAAGCAATCGCTATACTTTAAGTAGCTTCCACCGCGATATTTTAGGGGTCTGGGGGTCTAATTGCCTTAAAATTACCAGCCCATGCCCTCTAGCCCATCGTCACCGCCAGCGCCCGCCCTCAGCGCCGTAACGCGCCTGATTCGGTTTAACAAACCCTATGGTGTGCTCAGCCAGTTCACACCCGAAGGTCATTGGCGAGGGTTGAAAGATTTCATCGATCTTCCCGGTGTGTACGTGGCGGGCCGGCTGGATGCCGACAGTGAGGGCCTGCTCTTGTTGACCAATGACGGCAAGCTACAAGCACGCATCAGTGACCCGCGCTACAAGATGGAAAAAATCTACTGGGTGCAAGTAGAGGGCACGCCAGACGCGGCGGCGCTGGCAGCGCTGCAAAACGGTGTGCAGCTAAACGATGGACCCACCCGCCCTGCCCGTGCGCGGTTCATCGACACGCCGCCCGCGCTGTGGCCACGCGATCCGCCCATACGCGTGCGCACCGCTAAACCTACTTCGTGGCTAGAGCTGTGCATTACCGAGGGCCGCAACCGCCAGGTACGCCGCATGACAGCGGCAGTGGGCCTGCCTACGCTACGGCTGATTCGTGCGGCGGTGGGGCCGCATACCTTGCAAGGCCTCCTGCCGGGCGCCTACCAAGATGTAAAAGACCAGAACTACCCCCTATTGTGAAACCGCCAGCCAATTACTTAAAATACTGCCATGACGACAAAACCTTCCAAATTTTCGGCTCGCAACTGGCTATGTTTAACCCTACTCACAGCCCTTACCCAGTGGGCCGGTGCCTTTGAGCTTCCTAATGCGGCACCCAAAGGGCCGGTGCTGCTCACCATCAACGGCAATATTGGCATCAAAAACACGGCCGATGCAGCAGTGTTTGATGCCGATCTGCTTGACGCTTTGCCGCAAAAAAGCTTTGTCACCACCACGCCGTGGTTTAAAGAGCCTACTAAATTTACAGGCCCCTTGCTGCGAGACGTATTGCAAGCACTCAAAGCCAATGGCACCAGCATCAAGGCAACGGCGCTGAACGACTACAAAGTCAGCATCCCCATGCAAGACGCCCTGAAATACGATGTTATTTTGGCGCGCCAAGTCGACGGTAAAATCATAAGCGTGCGCGAAAAAGGGCCGCTGTTTGTCATTTACCCATTTGACAGCGCAACAGAGTTGAGAAACTTAACTTACTACAACCGCAGCATTTGGCAGCTGAAGGCTTTAAGCGTCGAATAGCGCGAAAGCACCCTGTTCGCGCGATGTCCACCTTTCCCACCGCTAAGCATAAAGCCCGATTTTTACCCAGGTTAAAAATCAACGCCGCTTCAATGGCGGTGCTGATTACTTTTGCGCTTTTCCTGACCTTGATCCCGCTGCTGATGATTCAGCTGCAAAAATCGCAATTTCGGCAGATTGCAGCTCAAAAACGAGTGGACTCCATACTGTGGATTACCTACCAGTTTGAGCGCGAGCACGGCCGCCTGCGTATGGCCCTGCGCAACGCAATAGATGACGCTACACCCCTTGCGCTGCAAGATCTGGTTTTGCGTTATGACATTCTTTTCAGCCGTTTTGATCTGGTTAAAAACAGCCCATCCCTGGAGTATGTGCGCAGCACCAAAGAATACCTTGCCGTCGTCGACACGTTAAGTCTGTTCATAACAAAAGCTGACCCAGTGATCGCAGCTTTAAACTCGCGGCCGATCCCTATCGACACACTTAAAGAACTGCTGCGACAAGCCAATACAGATGAGGAGGTATTGCGTGACTTGACGAATTTTTCTACCAACACCGTTGGCAGGGAAATTGATGCACGTAATGCAACGATTGAAACTCAAAGCGTTTACATCTTGGTATTTGCTGCGGCGCAATGGCTGATTTTGTCGGGCGGGCTGATCGGCTTTATGCTGTATGTGCGCAGGCAAAGGCTGCACAACCTGCAACTGACCAAGTTCACGCGTCGCCTACACCAGGCCAGCCGCCGCGCGGACACAGCCAACCAGGCCAAAAGCGTTTTCCTGGCCAACATGAGCCACGAGCTGCGCACACCGTTTCAAGGTCTCTTAGGCATGCTTAACTTGTTGTCAAGCACCTCGTTGTCCCACACGCAAAGAGACTACACCAGCACTGCCATGAGCTCGGCACAGCATCTATTGAATTTGCTAAACGATCTCATTGATATCTCTACGATTGAAACTGGTGCGCTCAAACTGCGCACGGCACCGGTGAATCTGCGTGTCCTTGTCCATCAAGTGGAGGCGATGCTAGCCGCATCAGCCCACGAGAAAGCTATTGACCTCCAAGTGCGTGTTTCACCGCAGTTGCCCGAATGGATCGAGGCTGACTCCACACGATTGCGCCAAATACTGATCAACTTGGTAAATAACGCCATTAAATTCACCGATACAGGAAGTGTTGTCCTAGAGGCTATATTGATGCCTTCCAGCCCACCGGGAGAGCCCGACGGCATGCGCATCTCGGTGCAAGACAGCGGCATTGGCATGGACGCAAAAACCCTTGCAGGCTTGTTTTCCCGGTTCCACCAAGCTGACTTGTCGATCCAGCGCCGCTATGGGGGCACAGGTTTAGGTTTGGAAATATCGCAAAATTTGGCGTACATGATGGGCGGCAGTGTGGCTGCGCAAAGCACACTGGGTGGCGGCTCCATCTTTACCTTGTCGCTACCACTGCAACCAGCACCTGCACCTGATCAAGCGATCGCCAGTGATACAGCAGGCCTGCAGAAACTAAAAATTTTGGTGGTAGATGACCACCCCGTAAATATCAAATATTTATCCATCTTGCTAGAACAAATGGGGCACACCACAGTCGCCTGTGAAAATGGTGCCCAAAGCTTGGTACTTGTTGAGCAGCAGACGTTCGACGTTGTTTTAATGGACCTGCATATGCCAGAGATGGATGGCATTCAGGCGACTCGCGCCATCAGGCAACTGCACGGCTGCGCCGCGGAAACCAAAATAGTCATCATCTCCGCTGACGTCTTGAATAACACGCGCCAAGCGGCCCTGGATGCCGGGGCCAATGAGTTCATTACCAAACCATTGCTTTCGGACGACTTAAGCAAAGTACTGGCCCGCTGCGTGAATGGGGCTGGGTCGCCCCCTGCCCGTCCATATTCTTGCCCCCACCCCGCAAACAATTCCCACGCAGACGGTTTGATAGACACCCGAATTTACCAGGAGTTCATCGACCTGATGCCTGCAGCCACCGTAGACAAACAACTGCGCGCCATCTTTGACAGGGACGATAACGGCATCACATTGGTAGAGGCGGCGTTGCGTTCGGGTAATGTGCCAGAAGCCAAAAGACTGGCACACCAACTCAAAGGTGTCTGTATGCTGATGGGCTTTACCCATTTAGGCCATGCTTTGAGCCAAACCGAACAAGTCGGCGTGCATCATTACGACCAGTCGCATGCAGATTTGATGGCTAAGCTGCGTCAGAGCGTTGATAAAACCCTTGTTGCGCTGAATGCGATTTCGGGATGGGCCCTGAAAGAAGCCCCTTGAAACACGCACTGGAGTCATCTCTCTAGCCCGTTAGGTCGCGTTCACTAGGGAAAGTTTGGACAATCGCCTGATCAAACCCATTCAACCTGAAGGAAATCATATGAGCGCTAAAAAACTTTCTACCGTAGCCAGCGACGTTATCGCCTCTAGCGGCAACACAGCGAAAAACGTAATCCAGGCTTACCGCGTAGGTGGCGAGCGCGTGGTGGGGCTGCTGGAGCAACGCTGGAACAGCGCGCTCAACGTCTCGCTTGCACAGCTCTCTGCCGAGACCGCTAAAAACGCTACCTTTGCACAGCAAATGGTCAGTGACTACACCACCAAAGGTCTGGTCGTCACCACCCATGGCGCGCAAGGCGTAGTGAACCAGATGGTCAAACTTGCAAGCGCTGGCGTAGAGCGCGTAGCCGCCAACGCCAGCCTGTTCGAAGAAAAAACCGGCGTGACCGCTTTGAACGCTTTGGCCCAGGCTACTTTGCCAGGCGTCGTAGTGCTCAGCACCTTTGCCGCGCAGATGGAGCGCAGGTCCGCTGCGCTGGCCCGCAAAGTGGCCGGTGATACCGCCGTAACCGCCAAGGCCAAGCGCGCAACTGCCGCTGTGCGCAAAACGCGTGTAGCTAACGCCGCTTAATTCAACGCTGTCACACTCTACAAAGGCAAGCTATGGCAACCGCTGCATAGAGCACAGAGGATGATGCAGCCACTAGCCTGCTCGCAGTCTTTACTGCGAGCAGGCTTTTTTCTTTACACTGTGGGTTACCGTGCAAGTGCTAGCAAGTGCGTCTGGGAACCTGGAAGCAGTGTTTCCGGTCCCGCGCAGTGTACGGAACAAAGGAGCGTCGCTATGGCCAAACTACCGCTTATCGCATTGGCAGCAGCCCTCACGCAGTGGGGCTGCGCTGTGGAACTGGTCGCGCTGGGCACCCCGCGTGACCAAGTGCTGGCCAAGTATGGCGTGCCCACGCGGGTGGTGCCCATCGCCTCGGGCACGCGGCCGCAATACTCGCGCCAGCCCGTGGGGCAAACCGCCATCATGGTCGATCTGGACGCTGCGGATCGAGTGGCATCGGTGCGCCAAGTGTTGAACGAAAAAGACTTTGCGCGCGCAGCCCCAGGCCAGTGGACGCGGGAGGTGGCTGAACGCGAGTTTGGCAGGCCTGCATTTATCAGCCATGTGGCGTCGTGGACGGGGGATATTTTGGTGTACCGTTGGTTAGACCTCAGTCGAACGGACATGTTTTTTTACCTTTACCTGGACCCTGCCAATGTGGTGCAAAAAGTAGGCCAAGGCATGGAATTTAAAGATATCCGAGAGCCCAGAGACTGACCTGAAATTGTCTGCCAAAATTGCAGTCCACACATCTCTCCAGGCATATTCGCGCATGCCCGCAAACACACACCCCAAGGCATTCACTTGAAACTGCGCCACCTTGCTTTCCCCCTCTTAGCCTTGCTGGCTGTTGGCTTGGCCGCTTGCTCTAAGCCAGATACACCCACGACCCCCGCTGTACCAGCGGCGGTGGCCAAGCCCGCCCAACCGTATGAGGCGGTAGCTGCACAAGGCAAGGGCTTTACCGTGGGCGCGCTGATGGCAGCCAACACCGTGTACGTGCTGTTTGACCCTCAATGCCCCCACTGCGGCCACTTATGGCAGGCCTCAGTGCCACTGCACAGCAAGGCGAAGTTTGTGTGGATACCGGTGGCTATCATGAACGCCAAAAGCGGCCCGCAAGGCGCTGCTCTCTTGAGCGCTGGCAACCCCGCAGAGGCCATGAGCGCGCATGAAAAATCAATTCTTGCAGGCACCGGTGGCATGTCGGCATCGGCCAGCATACCGCCAGAGACAGAGCAAGCCATCAAGGCCAACACCGCGCTGTTTACCAGCCTGGGCGCTGACTCGGCGCCCTACATCGTAGCTAAAAACGCCCGCACCGGCCAGCTAATCACTCGCGGTGGCGCGCTGGATAGTGCGGCTTTGGCAGAATTTTTAGGTGTTGCGGCGCCCTGAGTCACTAGCCCGCAGGGCTTGGCAGAAATGCTTATTTTGCTTCAGCTTTTCCCAGCTCAAACTTAAACACCCCCGGGTCGCGGATCGGGTCTACCCCTAGCGCTATCACGCTCTTGGGCAAAAATTTGCCTTGCAAGATCAGCGTAGACAACGGATTTTCAATCCGTTGCTGAATCGCGCGTTTGAGCGGCCGAGCACCATACACCGGATCAAAGCCCACCTTGGCAAGTTCCGCCAGCGCTTGCGGCGAGACCTCAAGGCCCAAATCCATTTTTTCCAAGCGCTGCGTCAGGGTTTTAAGCTGGATCTTGGCAATCGACTCGATATTTTTTGCGTCCAACGCGTGGAACACCACAGTCTCATCAATCCGGTTTAAGAATTCCGGTCTGAAGTGATTTTTCAGCTCGTCCCACACTGCGTCCTTCATCTCTTCGTAAGGTTTTCCCGCCATGCTTTGGATAAGGTGCGAGCCAATGTTGCTGGTCATCACAATGACAGTGTTTTTAAAATCCACGGTACGACCCTGACCATCCGTCAGGCGGCCATCAACCAGCACTTGCAGCAGCACGTTAAACACATCGGGGTGGGCCTTTTCTACCTCATCGAGCAAGACAACGCTGTACGGTTTGCGGCGCACTGCCTCAGTCAAATAGCCGCCTTCCTCATAGCCGACATAGCCAGGCGGCGCGCCAATCATGCGGGCCACGCTATGCTTTTCCATAAACTCGCTCATATCGATGCGAATCAGATGGTCTTCACTGTCAAACAAAAACCCAGCCAGCGCCTTGCACAGCTCGGTCTTGCCCACCCCAGTGGGGCCGAGAAAAAGGAAGCTGCCTGTAGGGCGACCCGGGTCACTCAGGCCCGCACGCGAGCGGCGAATAGCGTTGGCCACTGCCGTGATCGCCTCGCTCTGCCCCACCACTCGCTCGTGCAATTTGTCTTCCATGATCAGCAGCTTATCGCGCTCGCCCTGCATCAGTTTGGACACGGGGATGCCGGTGGCGCGTGCAACCACTTCGGCAATCTCTTCAGCGCCTACCTGCGTGCGCAGCAGCGTAGGGCGGCCAGCCTCTTTGGCAGATCTGTTCTTGACGTCTTCTTTGGCTTGGGCATCTTTGTACTGCTTTTCCAGCTCGGGCAGCTTGCCGTATTGCAGCTCGGCCACCGCATTAAAGTCGCCTTTGCGGGTCAGCTCTTCAATCTGAAAACGCAGCTTGTCAATGGCTTCTTTCAGATGCGCACTGCCTTGCGCTTGAGCTTTTTCTGATTTCCAAATTTCCTCAAGGTCGGCATACTCTTTTTGCAGTTTGCCAATTTCAACCTCGATTAACCCAAAGCGCTTTTTCGATGATTCGTCCTTCTCGCGGCGCACCGCTTCGCGCTCAATTTTGAGCTGAATCAAGCGCCGGTCCAGCTTGTCCATCACCTCAGGTTTGGAGTCAATTTCAATCTTGACTTTAGCGGCCGCCTCATCGATCAAGTCAATGGCTTTGTCCGGCAGAAAACGGTCGGTGATGTAGCGATGACTCAGCTCGGCAGCAGCCACAATAGCGGGGTCGGTAATCTCCACGCCATGGTGTACTTCGTACTTTTCCTGCAAGCCGCGCAATATGGCTATGGTAGCCTCTACCGTCGGCTCTCCTACCAAAATCTTCTGGAAACGCCGCTCCAGTGCCGCGTCTTTCTCGATGTATTTTCGGTACTCGTCCAGCGTGGTCGCGCCCACGCAGTGCAGCTCGCCGCGTGCCAGCGCGGGTTTTAGCATATTGCCCGCATCCATCGCACCCTCAGCCTTGCCTGCGCCCACCATGGTGTGCAGCTCGTCAATAAATACAATGGTTTGGCCTTCATCCTTCGCCAAGTCTTTCAGCACATTCTTCAGGCGCTCTTCAAACTCGCCTCTGAATTTGGCACCCGCCAGCAGCGCAGCCATGTCCAGGCTCAACACCCGTTTTCCTTTGAGCGAATCGGGCACCTCGCCACTCACAATGCGCTGCGCCAACCCCTCGACAATGGCAGTTTTTCCCACACCGGGCTCGCCGATCAGCACAGGGTTGTTTTTGGTGCGGCGCTGTAGCACCTGGATGGCGCGGCGAATCTCGTCGTCCCGGCCAATCACGGGGTCTAGCTTGCCCATGCGCGCGCGTTCGGTCAGGTCAAGGCAGTATTTTTTGAGCGACTCGCGCTGATCTTCAGCGTCAGCGCTGTCCACACCCTGGCCGCCACGCACAGTGGTAATGGCCGCTTCCAGACTTTTTCGGTTCAGGCCGTTGTCTTTGGCTACTTTGGCGATATCTTGCTTACTGTCGGCCAGTGCCAGAAAGAACAGCTCACCGGCAATAAACTGGTCACTGCGTTTAATACTTTCTTTTTCCGCCCCCTGAATAAGCGCTGCCAAGTCGCGTCCCACGGTAATTTGCTCTTGGCCTTGCACCTGCGGGAGGCGCTTGACGGCCGCCTCAGCTGCCACCTGCAAGCCAGCCACATTAACCCCCGCCCGCTCCAGTAGGGCCTTTGGCCCGTCTTCTTGCCGCAGCATGGCTGCCAGCAGGTGGGCAGGCTCGATGTAGCCGTTGTCGTTGGCTAAAGCCATGCTTTGTGCATCGCTCAATGCTTCCTGGAATTTGGTAGTGAGTTTGTCTAAGCGCATAAGAATCTTTCGGTTTGGCTTACAGCTAGGGTTTATCGTCCAATTTTCAAGCCCTGCGCGTTTGGCTACTTTGACGCATATCAAGCTTCAGCGAATCAAAAATATTACAAGCCCGAGGAATATGTGGCATAAACTAACCGATGGTGTGGAACCCATTGCTCGACTATCAGAGATCCCCAAAATGAAACATGTGATCAGCATCGTAACAATCGCTTTGGCCGCTGCGCTGGCAACACCCTCAAGCGCTCTGGCGCAAGTTTATCCCTCCCGCCCCATCAGCATAGTGGTGCCTTTCGCAGCAGGGGGGCCAACCGATGTAATTGCCCGTACCTTGGCACAGCACATGGGTGCCACGCTAGGCCAAACTGTGGTGGTGGAAAACGTGGTCGGAGCTAACGGCAACGTGGGCGTTGGCAAGGTGGCGCGGGCAGCGCCCGATGGCTATACCCTCAGCATGGGCCACTGGAGTACCCATGTAGTCAATGCGGCCGTCTACCCGTTACCGTACAACGTGCTGAAAGATTTTGAGCCGCTCTCATTGGTCACCAGCAACTCTTACCTGATCGTTGCGAAAAACGCCATGCCCGCGCAAGACCTCAAAGGTTTTATAGCCTGGCTCAAGGCTAATCCTGACAAAGCCTTTGAGGGCACTGCGGGTGCAGGTAGCCCGCAACATGTCAGTGGGGTGTTTTTCCAAAACGCTACGGGCACCCGCTTTCAATTTGTGCCCTACCGTGGCGCCGCTCCTGCTATGCAGGCTTTGGTAGCGGGGGAGGTTGACCTGATTATTGATGACCCTGCGAGTTCACTGCCGCAAATACGTGCCGGGAAAATCAAAGCCTTTGCTGTGACTGCTAAAAGCCGTTTGGCCAGCGCGCCCGATATTCCGACGGTGGACGAAGCGGGTTTGCCCGGGTTTTACTTTTCGCGTTGGCATGCGCTTTGGGCCCCCAAGGGCACGCCAAAGGATGTGGTCGCCAGACTGAATAGCGCTATCACGGCAGCATTGGCCGACCCAGCGGTCCGGGCCAGGTTTGCCGATTTGGGGCAAGAGATTTTTCCGCGCGACCAGCAAACGCCTGAAGTGCTCGGCACCTACCATAAGGCCGAGACCGAGAAGTGGTGGCCCATCATCAAGGCCGCTGCCATCAAGGTGGAGTAACACACCCTTTGCGCTGTGCAATGAGGTTTTGGTGCCGCGCTTTTTAGATGCGCGAACTCTGGCTAGCCGTTAGGGTTTAACTGCTTCGAGTGAAAAACCGGCTACTTTTTTGTAGCTCTCTGAAATTTCACGTAGCTCCGCCTGGCTGATCAAATCATCAATGTGTCTGAATGGTTTGTCACCCGCCAGTTCATCCACCTTGATGTTGATGAAATCTGGCGGCACGCTGCGGTTAGTTTCGACGATACGGGCCGTAACTTCGCGGCGCTTGGCTTCGTAGCTTTGCAAGGCGGTCAACGGGTCGGTTTGCGTGGCCAATTCATGCGCAAGCGTGCGTGCATCGATCAAGGCTTGGGCTGAGCCGTTGGAGCCGCGCGGGTACATGGGGTGGGCGGCATCGCCCATGAGGGTAACGCGGCCAAAAGTCCACTGCGCGACCGGGTCTTTGTCTACCATGGGGTATTGCAGCACTTGGTCAGCATTACGGATGAGGGCGGGCACGTCGAGCCAGTCGAACTGCCAGTCTTTAAAGATGCTGATGAAATCATCCACCTTGCCACCCGTGTTCCAGTCGTTCATGTCCTTGCTGTTGCCTTCAATCTCGGCCATCCAATTGATAAGCTGCACGCCTTGGCCGTCGATGTTGTCCACTATGGGGTAGATGACCATTTTTCCGGTTTTGATCGAGCCGACGCGCATATAGCTTTTGCCGGTAAGGATGGGCTTATGCCTGGTGACACCGCGCCAGGTGTTGATGCCTGCGAAGGCGAGCTTTTCGTCAGGGTAATACTGGCGGCGCAGGGCGGAGTGGATGCCGTCGCAGGCGACCACGATGTCGGCCTGCACCGAGGGGAGTTGTACGGCCTCTTTGCCTTGTGAAGTGCCCTGCACAAAATGCACCGTAGCACCCCGCTCGCTTTGCGTCACCCCCGTGCAGCGGTGGTTGGTGTGCACACGGTTAGCGCCTAAGCGCTTCACAGTGGCATCAAACAAAATTTTATGCAACTTGCCACGGTGGATGCCCACTTCTGGCATAGGGTAGCCTGCGTGGCGACCACGCGGCTCTTTGTAGATGTACTGGCCGAAGCGGTTGAAAAACACGCTCTCCAGGTTTTCAATACCTACCGCCTCCAAGTCAGCTTGCAGGCCCAGTGCCGCCAGCTCACGCATGCCGTGGGGCAGGAGCGTGATGCCCACACCCAGTTCGCGCACTTCGGGCACGCTCTCGTAAACGTCGCACTGCATGCCCAACTGGTGCAGATGCAGCGCAAAGCCCAGGCCTGCGATGCCGCCGCCGACGACTGCGATGCGGGGAGGCGTGCTCATGGTGTGTGGAGGATTCGTTGGGCTGGGCGACAAGGTCATTGCGGGCACTTGGGTTTACTCCGCGCTGATGCCGTTGCGCTTGATCACTTCGCCCCAGCGTGGGTAGTCTTTGGCGACTAATTGGGTAAGTTCATCAGTGCTGGATGTGGCTGCGTCCATGCCAGCACGCTTGAGTAAATCACTCACGTCGGCTTGCTTCAAGATGGCGCTGATTTCGGCATTCAGACGGCTCACTACGGCGGGTGGAGTTTTGCCAGGGGCGAAGAACGCGTACCACAGGTCTACTTCTACGCCTTTGATACCCATTTCATTAAAGGTAGCAACGTTGGACGCTACTGGGTGGCGCTTGGGGCTGCCTACGGCCAGTGCGTTGAGTTTGCCAGCATTGACAAAACCCTGCGCGATGTGCACAGGCAAGAAGCCCACGTTCAGTTCACCCGACAGCAGATCTTGCGTGTAGCCTGCAGTGCCACGGTAGGGCACATGCAGCATGAAAAGCTCAGTCTTGGCCTTGAACAGCTCCATGGCCATGTGGTGGGGCGTGCCGACACCGGGCGAGCCGAAGCTGATGGAGCCAGGTTTGGACTTGGCCTGCTTGACCAAATCTTGCACCGTCTTGATACCGGTCTTGGGGTTGCTCACCAGCATCAACGTGCCCCAAGCCGCCAGGGACAAAGGGGTGAAGTCTTTGGTCGGGTTAAATGGCACGTTTTTGTAAAGCTGCGACGCCATCAGCATGGTGTTGGCACCCATCAGCACGGTATAGCCGTCAGGGCTGGCCTTGGCTACTGCATCGGCACCAATGTTGCCGCTGGCACCGGCTTGGTTTTGTACGACTACAGGTTGGCCTAGTCGCTCACCCAGGCGTGGAGCCACGGCGCGGGCAATGGTGTCCATGCCGGTGCCTGCGGTAAAGGGCACAACGATTTTGATGGTTTGCGCAGGCCAGGCCTGCCCCGAGCCCACCGAAGCGGTTTGTGCCTGCACAGCCAGTGCACACACCGTGGCGCAGAGTGCGAGCGCCGTTCTGATCACAACGAATTTCATACAAAGGTATCCTTGAATAGTTACGGTTTGGATGGCTGCGGCCGTTTGAAGTTGCTAGGCGTTGATACCGACTTGATTTTAAATACCGCCTCGGCATTGGTCTGGAAAAACTTCTTCTTGTCCTCTGCGCTCATGGTCATATTGTCCATCGCCACCACTTCATCAGCCAGGTACTGGTACGGGTAGTCCATGGCGTAGAGCACGCGGTCTACGCCGACCACAGCTTGGGTGAACTTGATCGCTGGCTCCCACGCTACCCCGCTGTTGGTGATGTAGAAATTCTCACGCAAGTAGTCGCTAGGCTTTTTCTTGAGCGGCTTCACACTCTCGTAGCGCTGCGACTTGACTGTGGCGTTGTGCATGTAATCCAGGCGATACGACCAAAACGGCAGCGCCTCTCCCATGTGGCCGATGATCATTTGCAGCTTGGGGAAGCGGTCAAACACGCCGGCGGTAATGATGCGCAGCGCATGCAGGCCGGCCTCTACGCCAAAGCCGTAAATCGCGCCATCCAGACCGCATTCATGGAAGGGCTGGAACATATTGCGGGGCAGCGAATTGGGGTGCAGGTAGATCGGCACACTCAACGCCTCGGCGGCCGCAAAAATATCCCAAAA
This sequence comes from Polaromonas sp., assembly GCA_043749385.1. GTDB lineage: Bacteria > Pseudomonadota > Gammaproteobacteria > Burkholderiales > Burkholderiaceae_C > JAAFIP01. Next base: position 4,995 of record JAYVDN010000279.1, on the reverse strand, counting down.
CTTCGGGTCAGACAAATACTCGCCCTGCGTGTGCGAGTTGATGATGACCGAGTGCATGCCCAGCTGGTTGACGCCGCGCTGAATTTCTTTGGCTGCGGCAGTCGGGTCTTGCGGGGCCACGGCGATCATGCCGGTAAAACGCGTGGGGTGGCGGCGCACGGCGGCAGCGAGTTGGTCGTTAGCCAGTGCCGCAAACGAAACGGCTGTGGCTTTGTCCATCACCTGCACGCCGGGTGCTGTGAGGGCAATCACCTGGTGGTCAATGCCTGCCTCGTCCATGTGCTGGACGCGCAGCGCGTCCAGGTCGGTCAGGCAGCGCATGATGTGCTGGGCACGCGCGCTGGGGCTGCTCATGTAAAAGCCCATCAGGCCTTTAAAGCCGGGGTCTACATCGTGTCCTGCCAGTATTTTGCGATAGATGTCCAGCATCTCAGGCGGCGCAAATGCCTCCTCGGTAGCGATGCGCTGGTAAGCGGTAGATTTGGGAACGGGCATGGTGCTGGGGGCGGCTATTGTCATAGCCTTTGATTGTCAATGCAGGTGCACCTACCGCCATACGGGTTGCCCACATGCGAGTCGCCTAAAATACAGCGATGAACATCCACCAATTGAGCGTGAACTACCTGCAAGAGCAAGACCGCATTTTGGCGCGCATCAACACCACCGATGGCGCTGAGTTGCGCCTGTGGTTTACGCGCCGTCTCACGATAGGATTAATGCCGCTGCTGAACAAGATCGTCACTGAGCAGGTGGCCAAACAAGAGGCGCTGAAGTCTCCCAACATTTCGCCTGTCGCTGCTGCGGACGCCCGAACGAAGGCCATGTTGGCAGAGTTTAAAAAAGAAGAATCGCTGCAAAAATCAGACTTTCAAACACCTTTCAAAAACCAACCCGCGCAGTTGCCGCTGGGCGCCAAGCCGTTACTGGTTACCGAAGTGAACGTCACACCTCTGGCGAACGGCCAACTGCAACTGGCATTCAGCGAAAAATTGCCCGACACGCCCAACCCGCGCAGCTTTCAAATAGCGCTAGAGGCCAATTTGATTCACGGTTTCGTGCATTTACTGGAGAAAGCGCTGGCTGCCTCGATGTGGACACAGGGCTTGGCTTTGGAAGGGGCTTCAGCGGCAGACCGTCTGCCAGGTGAATCTGGCGGTGGTACCAGCGAAAAGCCTAAGTACCTGAACTGAGCTTTGCCCAGTACTGCTAACGCACGCAATGCAGGCGTCGTCTCCTAGTCTGGCGACGTTCAGGTGGTCAGCCCAGACATCTGCCTTCAAGGGCTCACGCATTCCAACCGGAGGCAACGGCGTCAAATCCGCCAAAACGCTCACCCAGCCGACAGTACGGGTATTTCATATGCCTACGCCCACAGCATCTAAAGTAAACTTCAACCCAACCAATTTCACTCTGGAGTAACCCCAAATGACCACCCGCCGCCTCGTTCTGTCCCGCAGCGCCGCCCTCGTAGGCGCAGCGTCCACTGGCCTGCTGCTGCCCACCCTGGCTAACGCGCAAAGCAACAAAATCCGCGTCGGCCTGATGCTGCCCTACACCGGCACGTTTGCGCAACTCGGCGTGGCGATTGAAAACGGTTTTCGCATGGCTCTGGCCGAGCAAGGTGGCAAGCTCGGTGGCCGTGAGGTCGAGTTCTTTAAAGTGGACGACGAATCCGAGCCGTCCAAAGGCGTGGAGAACGCGACCAAATTAGTGCAGCGCGACAAAGTCGATGTGCTGGTAGGCACCGTGCACAGCGGCGTTCAAATGGGCATCCAAAAAGTGGCGCGTGAAAGCGGTGTGCTCAGCCTGATTCCTAACGCTGGCGTACATGCCGCCACCCGCGCTCTGTGCGCGCCCAACGTGTTCCGCACCTCGTTCAGCAACAGCCAGCCCACCCGCGCGCTCGGCAAAGTGATGATGGACAAAGGCCATAAAAAGACCGTCTGGATCACCTGGAAGTATGCTGCAGGCGACGAAGCCTTTGAAGGCTTTAAAGAAGGCTACACCGCTGCGGGCGGCACGATTATCAAAGAACTCGGCCTGCCCTTCCCCAATGTCGAGTTCCAAGCCCTGCTCACCGAGATCGCCGCGCTCAAGCCCGATGCCGTGGCCTGCTTCTTTGCTGGCGGCGGTGCCGCCAAGTTCATCAAAGACTACGCCGCTGCGGGCTTGAAGGACAAGATTCCTTTATACGGTTCGGGCTTCCTGACCGAAGGCGTGCTCGATGCCGCAGGGCCAGCCGCCGACGGCATTATCACCACCATGCACTACAGCGACTCACTGGACACGCCGCGCAACAAAGCCTTCCGCCTGGCCTATGCCAAAGCCTACAAAGCCCAACCCGACGTGTACGCCGTGCAAGGCTACGACACCGGCTTGCTGCTGGTGCAAGGCGTGAACGCCGTCAAGGGTGACCTGAACAACAAAGCCGCTCTGTACGCCGCCATGGAAAACGCACGCATCGACAGCCCGCGCGGCGCTTGGACCATGAGCAAATCGCACAACCCGGTACAAGACATCTACACCCGCCGCGTAGAGAACAAAGAAAACAAAGTCATCGGTGTAGCCGCCAAAGCCCTGGCCGACAGTGGCGCTGGCTGCAAGATGGGCTGAGTTTGACGCTGCGCATCAACCGTCGCCAGTGTGGCCTGTGGGCCGCTGGCGCGTTAGCGGGCTTGCAGGCCTCTGGCGCTTGGGGCCAAGCGGTGAAGTCACCGCATTTAGCCGACATGCATTCGCACTACGGCATGTTTTTACCCAGACTGTTTGGCTTTGATCTGAACAAGCACATGCGCGAGTCAGGTGTCACCCTGCTGGCTTGGGCCATTGTGGATGACCAACGCTGGATGAGCAATACGCCCGCTGGCTTCAAGCAAGGCTCCATACCCAAAGAAGGCGAGCTGTGGGCCTACTTCCAAGCCCGCGTGGCCGAGTATGAAACCCGCCTGACGCAATGGGGCGTTACCAAGGCGCTCACTGTGGCCGATGTGGATGCTGCACTCGCTGGCCAGCCGCGCGTGCTGCTGGCCACGGAGGCGGCTAATTTTTTAGAAGGCGATATCTCGCGCCTGGATTGGGCGCACAGCATGGGCGTGCGCCACATGCAGCTGGTGCACTACATCCAAAGCCCCATCGGCGACCACCAAACGGCAGAGCCTACCCACGGCGGCCTCACTGCCCTGGGTGCCAAGGTAGTGGCGCAATGCAAGCGCCTGGGCATCGTGGTAGACCTAGCCCACGGCACCGCAGCGCTGGTGGATGCCGCGCTGGACGCCTCGGACGCGCCCATGGTCTGGTCACACTCCTGGATCAGCCCCCAAGGCGGCGCACCGAGCGACCAAGGCTGGCTGGCCCGGTCGCTAGCGCTGCCCACCGCCAAGAAAATTGCCGCACGCGGCGGCGCAGTAGGCCTGTGGAACCTGCGCGTGCGCAACGACCCGGCTTACCGGGTCAACAGCGTTGCCTCGTACGCCGACGAGATCATGCGCATGTGCGAGCTGATTGGGCCCGCGCACGTAGCCTTTGGCACCGACCTGGAGGGCACCTGGCCCGGCCGCATCATGACCGGCTACGCAGACCTGCGTGAGGTGGCAGACAACCTGGCCAAGCGCGGTATGAGCGAGGCTGAACTGAACGGCGTTTTCATCGGCAACTATGCCAATATTGTGAAAAAGACCATGCGCTCTGCATAATGGCCGCATGACCCTGTCCACCTACCTGCTCTACCTCGCCGCCGTCGCCCTGCTGGTGCTCACGCCCGGCCCCACCATGTTGATGAGCATGACCAATGCCATTGCCCATGGCGCGCCCAAAGCCATGGCTTCGGCCAGCGGCAGCATCACGGCAGCGCTGGGGATGATCTTGCTTTCATCCTTAGGGCTGGGCGCTGTGCTAGCGGCATCGGACACCGCGTTTTGGATTTTGAAGCTGGTCGGTGGTGCGTATTTGATCTATCTGGGTATCAAAACCTTCCGCAGCCCGGTCAGTAGTTTTGACTTGCCCGCCGCGTCTGCAGAGGCGGGGGTGAGCAAGCGCCAGTTGTACCTGCAAGGGGTGATGGTCGGTGCCAGCAACCCCAAGGCGCTGCTGTTTTTTGCGGCCTTCTTTCCGCAGTTTGTGGACAGCCAGTTGCCATGGGCGCCACAGTTTTCCATCCTCGCCTTTACGTTTGTAGTGTTTGAGTTCACTACGCTCAGAGTGTGCACGCTGTTCGCTGCGCGCATTGCACCCTGGCTGCGCCAAGCGGGACGTGCCCGGGTGTTTAACCGGGTCTCGGGCAGTTTGTTTGCAGGCATGGGCTGCCTACTGTTGGCTGCGCGCAAATAAATGCATGCCAATCCGTTCGGGCTGAGCTTGTCGAAGCCTTTGTGAACCCTTCGACAAGCTCAGGGTGAACGGCGAGTTTGAGCGATCAGTAGGTCTCCAGGTGCAAGCGGCCTTCTTTTTTCAGCGTTGCACCTAGTGCGTCCCAAGGCAGGCCGGTCTGCTCGGCGACATCGCGCAGCGCTTGCAGTACGCCCTCTTCCATACTTTTCAGGCCGCAGACATAAAAATAGGTGTTGGCATCTTTGAGCAGCGCACCCACATCGGCGCTGCGTTCGCGCAGTGCGTCTTGCACGTAGCGTTTAGGCTGCCCTGGTGTGCGGGAGAAGGCAAAGTTGATGTCGATAAAGTCTTTGGGCAGGCTTTGCAGCGGGCCAAAGTACGGCAGCTCTTCTTGCGTGCGGGCACCGAAGAACAGCATCAATTTACCGCTCTCTAATGTGCCCAACTGGCGCTGCCTGCGCCGCCACTCGGTCATGGCGCGCATGGGGGCGCTGCCGGTGCCGGTGCAGATCATCACGATGTTGGAGCGCGGGTGGTTGGGCATTAAAAAGCTGGCGCCAAACGGGCCTATTACCTGCACCTTGTCGCCAATTTGCAGGTCGCACATGTAGTTCGACGCCACCCCGCGCACCGGATTGCCGTCGTGGTCCTCGAGCACGCGCTTGATGG
>JAYVDN010000278.1:0-3748 GCA_043749385.1 Polaromonas sp. | reverse complement strand
TAAGCGGCCAAGCCCAGTCGATTCCCCAGCTCATCATGGCCTTTGGCAAGATGGTCAAGCGCGTGGGCGATACGTCGGAGGGCATGATGGTGCCCTTTGACGCGCCGGCCTCCATCCTGAACGGCCGCGTGCGAGAGAAGCGCCGGTTTGCCACCCAGCAGTTCAGCCTGGAGCGCATGCGCAACCTGGCCACTGCGGCCCACTGCACCCTCAACGACATCGTGTTGGCCATTTGCGGCGGCGCGCTGCGGCGCTTTTTGCTGGACAGCGACAGCTTGCCCGACAAGCCGCTGACTGCTGGCATACCGGTGTCGGTGCGCCCCAAGGACGACGAGAACACCGGCAACGCGATCACCTTCATCATCTCGACTTTGGGCACCGATATTGAAGACCCGTCAGAGCGCCTGGCCGCCATCCGCGCCTCGGTGCAGCACGCCAAAGAGCATGTGCAAAGCCTGCCGAAAAAAGCCATGACGCAGTACACCTTGCTGCTGATGGCCCCCACCATGCTGACGCTGCTAAGTGGCATTGGCGGGCGCACCCGCCCCATGTTCAACATCACCATCTCCAATGTGCCGGGGCCGGACAAGCCGATGTACTTTCGGGGTGCAGAGCTGCTAGCCACCTATCCTGCCTCGATCGTCACGCACGGTCAGGCATTGAACATCACTTGCCAAAGCTACGCAGGGTTCATGAATTTTGGCTTCACAGGATGCCACGCCTCTGTGCCGCACATGCAGCGCGTAGCGGTGTATACCGGCGAGGCCTTGGACGAGCTGGAAGCGGTGTTTATGCGGCCTGCCAAGGTTGCGGCCAAGAAAGCAGCAGTCAAAAAAACTGTGGCGAAGAAGGTGGTTGCCAAAACTCCTGCCGTGAAAAAAGTGTTTGTCAAGACGACCGCAGCTCGCAACGCGGTTAACCGTAAGCGTGTCGCGACAAAAGATTAAGTACGATTTTTTTGGCGCAAGCTGCTCAAGGTAAGCCAGGCATCTTTAAACCCGTGTTATCGTACGCGGCGTGATGGTATTCAATAAACTAATTCGTTACTTTCTGCTGATTGCAGGCCTTTGTCAACTTCTCCATATCGGTTGGGCTTGGGGAAATGCACCCCCACCGCCCGCGCCTGCCAGCGGCACAGTCAACGCCTGGGCATGGTTACCGCCTGCCAATGCCGATAATTTGCAGGCTGCGCAAGCCGCATTGCAACAGACAACGCCCGAGCAGGGCTTGGGTGCACAGTCTGACTTTGAGTTGCAGGCACACCAGACAGCATGGTATGCCCTGGATCTAAGCAGTAACGCTGCCCAGCCCATGGTGCTGGAGCTGACGCATCCCTCCATCCGGTCTGCCGACCTATACCTGCCGCAAGATGGCGCACCTGCGGTGGTCCTGCGCAGTGGGCGCTACATCTCTGCGCACCTGCGCTCTGCTGTGCGCTTCCCGGCCACCATGCAACTTCCGGCGCACACAGGCTCGCGCAGGGCCTACCTCAGACTGTCTACCATCGTGCCCGTGCGGGGCCAATTCATCTACCAGACGCAGCCCCAGTGGGCCGAGCAGACCACATGGTTACATCGGGCCTTGGCGGCCTATTTGTGTATTGCGTTACTGGCTGGCGCGTATGCGGCATACCGCGCTGTGTCTCTGCGCAGCAAAGCCTATGCCTTATACGCCGGCCTCACCCTGTCTATCGCACTGACCGCCATGTTTATATCGGGCTACGGCGAGGCCTGGGCTTGGCCTGTCCTGTCCCACTTGCGCGGTGAGTTAAGTGCGGCCTTCGCCTCCATCAGCTCTGGCCTGGTGCTGCTACTGGCGCAGCGCGCGTTTGCACTGGACGTACAAGCGCCCAGACTGTCACGCTGGTTGCTGGTCTTGGGCTTGACCTGTGTGCTCTTGGGCATCGCAGGCGCAGCACTTGACTTGGTGATACAAAAGACACTGTCCGAGCTTGCGGTAGTTGTGGCTATCGCGATGGGTTTGGGCAGTTTCATATTCGCCTGGCGCACCGCCAACCGACCAGCGATGTGGTTTTTAATGGGCTACACGCCCGTCATCGTGGGCTCCAGCATTACCAACCTGGCCTTCGCCGGGCTGATTCCTTTTCTACCTTGGGTGCTACTGGCCATGCCGGTGGGCTGCATGCTGGAAGTGCCGTTTAACTTCTATGCCTTGCACCTGTTGGAGAAGCGCCGTGTCCGGGTGCAGCGCAGCCTCACGCAGGTGACGCAGGGCGATGGTGTGCTGGAAGAATCACGCCAGGCCATTGCCCATAGACTGTCCATGCGGCCGGCTGGTTCACATGCCGTGACCCCAAAGTGGTTTTCGTTCATGCTGCTGCGCTTTGAGGCTCTGGCGCCTGGTTCGAGCCTGGTGGGACAACTCGATGCCGTCAAACTGGAGCATTATTTTCACGCCATGATGGCCACGGCGCTTGTCTCTGCCACACAAGTTGGGCGCTGGTCGTTTCATGAGTTGGCGTTGCGGCTAGATATGGATGAGCCGCACAACGCGAAGGAAGAAAATTTGTTTACGGCATTGTTTTCGCAAGCGCTGCGCAATGAAGCATATGGCATGCACTCGCGCGATGTAGGTTTGCGCATCGCCCACATATACCTCAGCGGCAAGCCCACGATGCCAGACGTTATTTTTCACGATCTCAGCGACGCGCTGAATGATCCAGCAAAAATAAGGTTGCGTAAAATCAAAGTAAATTAGGCCAGCGTCTGATGTCGTTGCACAGGGCGCAACCTGCAGCAATGTGAGTCTACTGGTAGCGCATTCAGCGCGTCATTCCCCGCCGCGCCCAGTAGCTCAGCGCATCGACAATGGCCACCAACAACATCATGGCAATCAAGATGCTGCTGGTCTCGCCCATTTGGAACAAGCCCATGTGGTAGGCCAGCATCTGCCCCAAGCCGCCCGCGCCCACCACACCCAGCACGGCGGCGGCGCGGATGTTGTTCTCCCAGCGGTACAGGGTGTAGCTCAAAAGCTGAGGCAACACCTGCGGAAAGGTGGCGTACCAAAAGACGCGCCCTTCGGCCACGCCGTGCGTGCGCAGCGCGCTGGCAGGGCCAGCGGGAGCGTTCTCCAGGCTCTCGGCAAACAAACGGCCCAGTACGCCCGTAGTGTGCAGGGCAAGTGCCAGCGTGCCCGCGAACGGCCCCAGGCCTGCGCTGATGAGCAGCAAGGCCGCCCACACCAGCTCGGGGATGCTGCGTAGCGCATTGAGCACCAAACGGGTAACTCCGCGCCAACGCGCTGGGTCACCCGCATAGGCCTTGCTGGCGGGCACGGCTAAGGCAAGGCCTAGCACCATGGCGATCAAGGTGCCCAGCGCGCTCATGGCCAGGGTTTCGCAGGTAGCCCAAAACAGTTTGCTTAAGAACTTCGGCTTGACTTCAGGTGCCAGCACCTCGCCGATGAACTTGCCCATTTTGTTGGCAGCGTCCACGCTGAAGAACTGGGCCCACTTCATATCCAGCGTCCAAAAGCTGGCCGCTGTCAGGCACATCAGGCCAAAAACAAACCAACAAGCTTTGCAGCGCGCGTCGAACATGGGCGGCGGCAGCTTGAATCTTTCGTTGGCCGCGCTCGTGGCCCCCACGCTCGTCACTGCGTGTACTTCGCTGCCCCCCATGGGGGCTAGCCCGCCTTGGGGCGGCCCGGCGGCGTTCGTGGCCCCCACGCTCGTCACTGCGTGTACTTCGCTGCCCCCCATGGGGGCTAGCCCGCCTTGGGGCGG
>JAYVDN010000277.1:0-16399 GCA_043749385.1 Polaromonas sp. | reverse complement strand
ACCGTCTACACCCTGTCAACAGACTATTTGGGACACTGTAGGCACTATGTATTTCGTAGCTGCTCCCGCGATATTCTATTGGCTTGCAGCCTGATATGCATCTTAAAAACAGCTCAAAATTCGTTCAATTTGCAGTTTTCAGCCGATTTTTGGGGTCTTTAGCGCCTTCCCACCGCTTGAAACCGTCTTTTTGACCGATTTTTGAGGTACTAATCAACCTGCAGACCAATAGAATATCGCGGGAGCAGCTACGTAATACATAGCATATATTTTCTGTTTGGATGCCACCTTGGCAGGTCTGGCGGCCAAAAATACCGCTGACACCTTTCAATACGGCAGGCAAGCACAGCCCACGGCAGAGGTGAACGCCTAGCCAGCCAAGCGCAGTAGCTGGGCCACTCGCTGGGGCGCTATGTCGTTCAGGCAGCGGGTGTGGCCCAGCGGGCATTCACGCTCAAAGCAGGGCGCGCAGTCCAGGGGTGGCTGGTAGCTGGTATCGGTTTTCAGCCAAAGCACTTGCGCTGCGCTGCTGAGCGGCGGGGTGTGCAGGGGACTGCTGGAGCCGAAGAGGGCGACCTGGGGCACGTCCAGTGCAGCGGCTACGTGCATCAAGCCTGAATCGTTGGTAACTATAAATTTGCTAGCTGCTAGCGCATGAATAGCTTGGGCTAAGGTGGTTTTACCTGCCAAATTGGTGGTGTGCTGGGAGGCCATGGCTACTATCTCATCGCACAGCGCCGCATCTTTGCCTGAGCCAAACAAAAGCACCGGCACACCCAGCTGCTGGGCCAGTGCGGCAAAGTGCGCGGCGGGCCAGCGCTTGGCGCTGCCGTACTCTGCGCCGGGCACGAAGATGGCGTATTGGCCACGCTGCAAGCCCAGAGCTTTGAGTGTGTCTTGCACGTCGGCATCGCTCACTTTGAGCTGGGGACGGTCTTGGTCAATGCCTGCCTCACCACTCAATGCTGAGTAAAACGCCACCATGGGCGGACGTTTATCTTTAGGTGGGTTTTTGATGCGGTGGGTCAGCAAACCCACGCGCGCCTCGCCCAGATAACCTACGCGCTTGGGAACGCCTGCCAGCAAGGGCAGCAGCGCGCTTTTGAGTGAATTGGGCAGCACATAGGCCGTGTCAAACCGCCCCTCGATCTGCTTGGCAAGGCTGCGCCGCGCTTTGAACTGCAAGCCGCCATGGGCAAACGGAAATTCGATCACCTCGGCCACCTGGGGCATGCAGCGGTACACCGGTGCCACCCAGGGCAGCGCACCGACGGTGATGCGTTCGCCACGGGCGTGCAGGCGACGCAGCAGCGGCTCGGTCATTACCGCATCGCCAATCCACTGGGGGGCGATGATGAGGGACTGGGTCACGGACATGGAAATGGGATGAGGCTTGAAATGGGGTCAGATCCCAATTCTGGAAGACGACCGTGCCGGGGCGAGACTTGCATAAACGAAATTGGGCTCTGACCCCTTTTCAGGCCGGTGCTTCAATGCCCACCAACATGCTCGCCCGCTTTGAGCTTGTATTGCGTGCCGCAGTAAGGGCACTTCACCTCGGTGTTATGGCCCAGGTCTAGAAACACGCGGGGGTGCGAGTTCCACAGGTCCATGCCCGCCAGCTTATTGGGGCAGAACACGCCGCCCTGCGGGTTCACGTCGGTGGCTTTGAGTTCGATGGCTTTCATGGCTTCCTTAAGCAGTTGAGGACAGAGCAACGATGCGCTTTGCGCCGTTCGTTGGTCTGTCCCGCAAAGTAGTTAGATTTTGCTTAGCCAGCTAGCGTATTTCGGGTTGCGGCCATTGACGATGTCAAAAAACGCGGCCTGAATTTTCTCGGTGATCGGGCCGCGCGAGCCGCTGCCGATCTCAATCCGGTCGAGTTCACGGATGGGGGTGACTTCAGCCGCGGTGCCGCTGAAGAAGGCTTCGTCGGCGATATAAATCTCATCGCGGGTGATGGCTTTTTCTTTGAGTTCAATCCCGAGGTCTTTGCAAATCGCAAAAATCGTGTTGCGGGTGATGCCGTTCAAGGCCCCAGCGCTCGAATCGGGCGTGTAGACCACGCCCTTGCGCACCACAAACACGTTCTCACCTGCGCCTTCGGACACAAAGCCCTGCGGGTCTAGCAGCAGCGCTTCGTCGTAGCCTTCGTCAGTGGCTTCCATATTGGCCAAAATCGAGTTGGTGTAGTTGCTCACCGCCTTGGCGTGGATCATGGTGATGTTGACGTGGTGGCGGGTGAAGCTGCTGGTCTTCACACGGATGCCGCGCTTGAGCCCTTCGTCGCCCAAATACGCACCCCACGGCCAGGCCGCCACCATCAGGTGGATGTCGTTGCCCTTGGGCGATACGCCGAGCTTTTTGTCGCCAATCCAGGTCAGGGGGCGGATGTAGCAGCTGGGCAGCTTGTTAACGCGCACGACATCGAGCTGCGCCTGCATGACTTCTTCTTTGGAGAAAGGAATCTTCATGCGCAAAATCTTGGCGCTGTTAAACAAGCGCTCGGTGTGCTCTTCCAGGCGGAAAATGCCGGTGCTGCCGTCTGCCAGGTGGTAGGCGCGCACGCCTTCGAACGCGCCGCAGCCGTAGTGCAGGGTGTGGGTCAGCACATGGATCTTGGCATCGCGCCATTCGACCATCTGGCCGTCCATCCAAATTTTGCCATCGCGGTCAGACATGCTGGTGGGGGCTGCGGTTGCCATGTGTGCGGTTCCTTGGGGGTAGTGATTGGTAAAAGCCTAGATTTTACGCGGCGCGGGCCGCGTTGGGCGCAGCTGAGGGCAGCTTAACGGCCAGCCGCTGCCTTTTCGGCATTTAGCTGCTACTGGCTGGCGTCATGGGTGCCGTAGGCGCAGCGGGTGCACCGGGCGTGTCAGCAGGCTGCTCGGGCCGCCACAGCACATACTCGGTCAGCTTGCCGCCGACAAAAGTGCCCGTCACATGCGAGCCGCCGGTATCGGTCCAGCGGTACACCTCGGGCTGTGCGTCTTTCTGTGTTTGCAGCGCGCCCAGGCTTTTGGTCATGGCCGTCACATGCAGCAAAGTGACCCCGGTTTTGAGCTTGGCGTTGAGCATTACCGCGCTGGCCACGTAGCCCATGGGCGCTTTGGTAGCGCGTTTGAGGATGGTCATCATGCGGGTGAAGTGCAGCAGCATCCAAAACATGATGCCTGTGACGACCAAGGCCACGCCCGGCCAGCTAAATTTGGTATAGGCCACAGCTATCAGCAGTGCACCTACGGCCCAGACAAAAGGAGTTTGCAGTTTCATACGCGTATTGTCGCAGCACGGCATCCCGGGCGCGTTGCGCCAAATACTTAGCTATGCCATTTTTTCACAGTAATATTCAATGTTTTAGGCTTGTAGCCCAATAAAATATCGCGGGAGCAGCTACTTAATACATAGCATGTACATCTTGAAATTGAGCGCTACTGCAATGACCGCACCAAGTTCATGGCTTCCTCCACCCGCTCTACCGCGTGGATGGTGAGCCCCTCAAACTCTTTCATCTGCGATTTTTTCGGCGCATTGGCTTTGGGCACGATGGCGACGCTAAAGCCTAATTTGGCGGCTTCTTTCAGGCGCTCCTGGCCGCGCGGGGCGGGACGCACTTCACCGGCCAGGCCCACCTCGCCAAAAGCGATAAAGCCTTTTGGCAGGGGCTTGCCGCGCAGGCTGCTGGTGATCGACAGCATGACGGCCAGGTCGGCCGCGGGTTCGGTGATGCGCACGCCGCCTACGGCGTTGACAAACACGTCCTGGTCCATGCAGGCCACGCCTGCGTGGCGGTGCAACACCGCCAGCAGCATGGCCAGACGGTCTTTGTCCAGGCCTACGGACAGGCGTCTGGGCGATGGGCCGCCGCTGTCTACCAGTGCCTGAATTTCTACCAGCATGGGACGCGTACCCTCTAGCGTGACCATCACACAACTGCCAGGCACCGGCTCGGAGTGTTGGCTGAGGAAGATGGCGCTCGGGTTGCTCACGCCCTTGAGGCCCTTCTCCGTCATGGCAAACACGCCAATCTCATTAACCGCACCAAAGCGGTTTTTAATTGCGCGCACCAGGCGAAAACTGGAATGCGTGTCACCTTCAAAATACAGCACCGTGTCGACCATATGCTCCAGCACACGCGGCCCGGCCAGCGTACCTTCTTTGGTGACATGGCCCACGAGAACAATAGCAGTGCCACTACTTTTTGCATAGCGCGTGAGGTGTGCCGCACACTCGCGCACTTGCGCTACCGACCCGGGCGCGCTGGTCAATTGATCGGAATACACGGTTTGGATCGAATCGATCACCGCAATATTCGGTGCCTGCGCCTCCAGCGTGGCCAGGATTTTCTCCAACTGCGTCTCGGCCATCACCTTCACCTGGCTGCCGACAATACCCAGCCGCCGCGAGCGCAGCGCCACCTGCGCGCCGCTCTCCTCGCCTGTGACGTAAAGCGCATTCATCCCGCCGCGCTGCAAAGTGTCCAGCGCTTGCAGCAGCAAGGTAGATTTACCAATACCCGGGTCGCCGCCAATCAGCACCACCCCGCCTTCGACAATGCCGCCGCCCAGCACCCGGTCCAGCTCATCTTGCCCGGTGGGCGTGCGGTCAAAGTCTGTGGCCTCAATGTCGCACAGCGCCAGCACGGGCGCGGCGGCGGTGAGCGAGGCAAAGCGGTTTTTGGTAGGCGCGGCGTTGTCGGCCACCGACTCGATCAGCGTATTCCACGCATGGCAAGCCGTGCATTTGCCCAGCCACTTAGGGCTGGTGCCGCCGCATTCAGAGCAGGTGTAGACAGTTTTTTCTTTGGCCATGGCGTGATAATACTGCATTTATATACAGTAAATTATTGTCCCACCAATAGCGCACAATTTTGGGATGGACAAGATAACTAAAGCACCGACAAAAACGCCTCCCTGGCTCCCGCAAGGCACGGTGTATGGCACGCTGATGAACTTTCATGATGAGCATGCTGCGCTGGCCGCGCAGATGAACGCGCCGCCTTACAAGGCCGCGCCACAGGCACCGGTGCTGTATATCAAAACCGCCAATACCTTTAGCGCGCACGGCAGCGCCATTGCTTTGCCTGCGCATGTACCGCAAGTACAGGTGCGTGCCGGTATAGGTCTTATTTTTAAGAAAAAAACGCCAGTAGCCCAACGGAATATCGCGGGAGCAGCTACTCAAAATACAGCATCTTTGGTGCTGCTAAGCGACTTGACCATCCCCCACGAGAGCTTTTACCGCCCGCCGGTGAAGTTCAATTGCGTGGATGGCTTTCTGTGCGCGGGGCAATCTCCCAGCGCGTTCGACAGCTTGGCATTGCTGGACAATCTAACTGTGACGGTGCGGATCAACGGTGCCGTGGTACTCACCTTCAGCACCGCGAGCATGGTGCGCAGCGCCGCACAATTGGCGAGCGATGTGGCAGAGTTTATTGACTTGCAGGATGGCGATGTGCTGATGTTGGGCAGCCCGTTTGCAGCCCCGCTGGCAGGTGTGGGAGATACCGTAGACATCAGCGCGCCGGGCTTTGCACCGCTGCGCCACACGCTGGTAAGTCAGAGCGAGGCGCGCGTATGAAGCACGCCCGCATCATCTACCAAGGCCGCAACCAGAGCGCAGTGGAAAGCGACGGCGCTTTGCTACTGCGCAGTGGCGAGCGCGTGGCGTTGGATGCCGTCACCTGGCTCCCCCCGCTGCAAGACGTGCCCCGCCCCCGCACCATTCTCGCCTTGGGCCTGAACTATGCCGACCACGCCAAAGAGCTGGCCTTCAAAGCACCCGACGAGCCGCTGGCTTTTGTTAAAGGGCAAAGCAGTTTGATTGGCCACCGCGCTCAGACCGTTCGCCCGGCGGGCGTGCAGTTTATGCACTACGAGTGCGAGCTGGCGGTGGTGATCGGCCGCACGGCCAAGCAGGTGAAGAAAGCCGATGCCTACGACTTCATTGCAGGCTACACCGTAGCCAACGACTACGCCATCCGCGACTATCTGGAGAACTGGTACCGCCCTAATTTAAAAGTCAAGGGTCGCCCTACCTGCACGCCCATCGGACCGTGGCTGGTGGACGCGACGGACATTGCCGACCCGATGCAGCTTGCTTTGCAAACCACGGTGAACGGCAAGGAGACGCAGAGCGGCAATACGCGGGATATGATTTTCGATGTGCCTACGCTGATTGAATATTTCAGCAGCTTTATGACTTTGCAGCCTGGCGATTTGATCTTGACGGGTACGCCGGATGGGGTGGTGGATTGCAAGGTGGAGGATGTAATCGTTACCTCGATTGAAGGTATTGGTGCGCTGGAGAATAGTATTTGCGCTCAAAGAACGCTATTGGGGTCAGAGCCCAATTTCGTACAGCAATTCGAGTGCCCGAAAAGAGCCTTGTCCTGAATTGGGATCTGACCCCAAAAGCTTGTTGTACCACCACGCCGCCCACTTGTATCGCCATACCACCCGTTCACCCTGAGCCTGTCGAAGGGCTCTTACCAAGGTAACATGAAGGCTTCGACATGCTCAGCCCGAACGGGTGTTTAAGTTCTCCAACCAGCAACGTCATGCAAATCAACCATCTCATCAACGGCAAAAACGTCTCCAGCGCCAGCACCTTCGACACCATCAACCCCGCCACGCAAGAAGTCTTGGCGAAGGTAGCCGCTGGCGGTGAACAAGAAGTCAACGCCGCCGTAGCCGCGGCCAAAGCCGCGTTCCCCGCCTGGGCGGCCACAGCGCCCGCAGCGCGCGCCAAGATCATGCGCAAGCTGGGCGATCTGGTGGCTGCGCATGTGCCCGAGATTGCCCACACCGAGACCAATGACTGCGGCCAAGTCATTGCGCAAACCGGCAAGCAGCTCGTCCCGCGCGCGGCAGATAATTTTTATTACTTTGCCGAGATGTGCACCCGCGTAGATGGCCACACCTACCCGACCGAGACGCATCTGAACTACACTCTGTTCCACCCCGTGGGCGTGTGCGCGCTGGTCAGCCCGTGGAACGTGCCGTTTATGACGGCCACCTGGAAGACCGCGCCTTGCCTGGCCTTTGGCAACACTGCGGTTTTAAAAATGAGCGAGTTGTCGCCCATGAGCGCCACTCGTTTGGGCGAGCTTGCGTTGGAAGCGGGCGTGCCCCCCGGCGTGCTGAACATTGTGCACGGCACCGGCAAAGACGCTGGCGAGCCTCTGTGCCGCCACCCGGATGTTCGCGCTATTTCGTTCACCGGCAGCACCGTCACGGGTAACCGCATCGTACAAAGCGCAGGTCTCAAGAAATTCAGCATGGAACTGGGCGGCAAGTCGCCCTTCGTCATCTTTGAAGATGCCAATCTGGATAGAGCCATGGATGCCGCCGTCTTCATGATCTTTAGCAATAACGGCGAGCGTTGCACCGCAGGCAGCCGCATCTTGGTGCAAGAGAGCATCTACAAAAAATTCGCAGCGAAGTTTGCTGCACGCGCTATGAAAATTGCAGTGGGTGACCCGCTGGATGACAAAACCATTATTGGCCCGATGATCAGCCAAGCGCACTTGGCCAAAGTGCGCGGCTACATCGAGCTAGGCCAAAAAGAAGGTGCTAGCCTGCTCTGCGGTGGCGTAGGCCAACCCAGCTACGCCAGCGCCCTGCCAACGCGCGTGCAAGCAGGCAACTACGTCTGGCCCACCGTGTTTGCCGACGTAGATAACAAGATGAAAATCGCGCAAGACGAAATCTTCGGCCCCGTGGCCTGCCTCATCCCCTTCAAAGACGAGGCACACGCCGTGCAACTGGCCAACGACATCCAGTACGGCCTCTCCAGCTACGTGTGGACAGAAAACATTGGCCGCGCCCACCGCGTCGCCGCGCAGATCGAAGCAGGCATGTGCTTCGTCAACAGCCAAAACGTGCGCGACCTGCGCCAGCCCTTCGGCGGCACCAAGGCCAGCGGCACGGGGCGCGAGGGCGGCACCTGGAGTTATGAGGTGTTTTGTGAACCGAAGAATGTGTGCGTTAGTATGGGCAACCACCACATCCCACAGTGGGGAGTTTGAACTATGGGAACCCTCGAAATCAATGGAGACGCTCGCTATGGGTAAGCTCGCTTTGGCCGCCAAAATCACCCACGTACCCTCCATGTACCTGTGTGAATTTCCAGGGCCTAATTTTGGCAAACGCGATGCGGCCATTGCGGGGCACAAAGAAATTGACCGCCGCTGCCGCGCCCTCGGTGTAGACACCATTGTGGTGTTTGATGTGCACTGGCAGGTCAATAGCGAATACCACATCAACTGCGGCCCGGCGTTCAAGGGCTTGTACACCAGCAACGAGTTGCCGCACTTTATCAAAAACATGCCCTACGCCTACCCCGGCAACCCGGCACTGGGCCACCTGATTGCGGATATGGCCAACGCCATGGGCATCAAAAGCCGCGCGCATAGCGACACCACGCTAGAGCTGGAATACGGCACCCTTGTGCCCATGCGCTACATGAATGCCGACCAGCATTACAAAGTGATTTGTATCAGCGCCTGGTGCGCCTGGCACGACCTGACCGAGAGCGGCCAGTTCGGCCTGGCGGTGCGCCGCGCGATTGAAGAACAGTACGACGGCACGGTGGCGATATTTGCCAGCGGGTCCTTAAGCCACCACTTCGCCGACAACGGCCGCGCGCCCGAGTTTGCCTTTAAAACCTATAACGCTTTCTTGGAGCAGGTGGATCACAAAGTAGTGGAGCTGTGGGAGAAAGGCGACTGGAAAACCTTTATCGACATGCTGCCCATGTACAACGAGAAGTGCTACGGCGAAGGCGACATGCACGACACCGCCATGCTGGTGGGC
Source organism: Polaromonas sp. (assembly GCA_043749385.1). Taxonomy (GTDB): domain Bacteria; phylum Pseudomonadota; class Gammaproteobacteria; order Burkholderiales; family Burkholderiaceae_C; genus JAAFIP01. Next base: position 7,583 of record JAYVDN010000277.1, on the reverse strand, counting down.
GCGCTGGGTTGGACGGACTACACTGCGCCGGTGGAGGTGATTACGCCGTACTTTGGATCGAGTGGTACCGGGCAGATCAATGCGATTTTTCCGGTGACGCCGTTGGTGTTGCACGGCGACCCAGCATAAGACAGGTAACGCAAAAAACGCAAAGCCTGCTCCGATACAAACCATTTTAATTTTTGCGTTTTTTGCGAATTTTTTGCGCTTTTTGCGTTACCTTTAACCTTAACTTTTTTGCTTTACCTTTAACCTCAAATCAAATACTCCTAGAAAAGGAAAATCATGAATCCCTTCAAACAAGCCCTGAAAAACAAGCAACCCCAAATCGGCCTGTGGCTGATGCTGGCCAGCCCCTACGCTACCGAGATCTGCGCGAGTTGCGGGTTTGACTGGTTGCTGATTGACAGTGAGCATGCGCCTAACGATGTCCCGATGCTGCTTGGCGCGTTGCAAGCGGCTGCGGCTTATCCGTCGCAGGCCGTCACGCGGGTATCGATTGGCGACCCGGTGCTGATCAAGCAACACCTGGACATTGGTGCGCAAAACATTTTGGTACCCATGGTGGACACCGCCGAGCAGGCCGCGCAGATGGTGCAGGCTATGCGCTACCCGCCGCAGGGCGTGCGCGGTGTGGGTGCAGGCAGCGCGCGCGCCTCGCGCTGGAGCGCTAACCCCAATTACCTCAAAGAGGCCAACGGTGACGCCTGCCTGTTGGTGCAAGCCGAGACCGTCACCGCGATCAAAAACCTTGACGCCATTGCGCACACCGAGGGCGTAGACGGCGTGTTCTTCGGCCCGTCCGATCTGGCTGCCTCGCTGGGCCACTTGGGCAACCCGGCTCACCCCGATGTGCAAAAGGTGATTGAAGACGGCATCCGCCGCGTGGTAGCCGCAGGCAAAGCGCCAGGCATCTTGACAGCGGACGACAAGCTGGCCAAACGCTATCTGGAGCTGGGCGCATTGTTTGTGGCCGTAGGGATCGACATAGCGGTGCTCACCAAGAGTGCGCGCACCTTGGCGCAGACCTTCAAGTCTGCTAGCGGCGCACCGGGTAAGGTGTCGTCGGGGTACTGATCTTGAAGAGGTAACGCAAAAAACGCAAAAAGAGAACCCCGAAATCGCTGAAATTTTCTTAAATTAAATTTGATCTGACCCCAATTAAAAGTAATCTGACCTCATTTCAAAATATGCCACATCTTGTCATTCTCTATACGTCCAATCTGGACAAAAAAACCGATATGACGGCGCTGTGCCGCAGCCTGTGTGATGCCATGCTGACGGTGCGCGATGAAGAGGGCAAGCAGGTCTACCCTACGGGTGGCACGCGGGTGTTGGCTTACCCGGCGACGCATTATGCCGTGGCCGATGGGGGCGCGGCGGGCCAGGCAGCGGGCGGCTCGGGCGACTATGCGTTCGTGTACATGAACATACGCATGGCCAAGGGGCGCTCAGAGGCTGTTAAAAACGCAGCTGGCCTTGCCGTATCTACTGCGGCCAAGGCGCATTTTTCTTCGCTGCTGGCGACCGAGCATATGGGCTTGACCGTGCAGGTAGACGAAGGCCATGAAGCCTTTGATGCCAAGCACAGCTCGCTGCATCCGCTGTTTAGCAGGCCTGCTTAGTTGTTGCATGGCTTTTGCCCGATCAAGCGGATGAGGTAACGCGAAAAGCGCAAAAATTACGCAAAAAACGCGAAACTGAAACAGTTGATTTTGGAATTTATTTTTGCATTACCCCACCAATTTGATGAGAGATATGTATGGCACAGAATGATTACCACCACGACGAATGGAAAGCCCGCGTTGAGCTGGCCGCCTGCTACCGCGTGTTTGCCATGCTGGGCTGGACGGAGATGATCTACAACCACATCACGGTGCGTGTACCCGAGGCCGCCAGTGGCGGCGAGAAGCAGTTTTTGATCAACCCCTTTGGCCTGCACTACAGCGAGGTGACGGCCACTAATTTGATCAAGATTGACCTGCAAGGCAACAAGCTGAGCAACAGCCCGTACCCTGTCAACCCGGCAGGTTTTACGGTGCACAGCACCATCCACAACGCGCTGCCCGGTGCGCACTGCATCATGCACACCCACACCACGGCGGGCGTGGCGGTAGCGTGCACGCAAAGCGGCCTGGCGCAAAACAATTTTTACTCGGCGCAACTGCATGGCCGCGTGGCCTACCACGACTTTGAGGGCATCACCATCCACGCTGATGAAGGCCCCCGTTTGCTCCAAAGCATGGCGGACAAACCCGCCGTCATCTTGCGCAACCACGGCCTGCTCACCTACGGCGCTAGCCTGCCGCAGGCCTTTGTGCTGCTGTGGACACTGCAACGCGCCTGTGATGTGCAGGTGATGCAAGCCAACCTGGGCCCTGCTATTCCCGTGCCCGAGATCATCGCGCAACGCGCCACCTATGATGGCCTGCAATACGACGCGCGATTTGGCGCAGGGCGTGATGTGTTTGAAGCCATGCAGCGCTTGGTGGACAAGCTGGACGACAGCTACAAACAATAATATGCGCTATTTATTCAGTAGCTGCTCCCGCGATTTTCTATTGGGCTACAGCCCGAAAACACTTATAAAACTATGAAAATTGCGATTTACGGAGCTGGTGCCATTGGCCTATGGCTGGGTGTGCAGCTGGCACGCGCGGATGCGCAAATCAGCATGGTGGCGCGCGGCGCTACGCTGCAAGCTTTGCAGCGTGACGGCATGGTGTTGCACAGCGCAGGCAGTGTTCACAGCAGCCCCGTCACCGCCGCACCAGACCCTGCCGCGCTGGGCGTGCAAGACGTGGTGATCGTCTGCGTCAAATCCCCGGCGCTGCGCGATGTAGCGCAGCACATCGCGCCACTTTTGTCACCGCAGACCATCGTGCTCTCGGCCATGAACGGTGTACCGTGGTGGTTTTTGCAGGGCTTTGGCGGCGCGCACGCTGGCCGTTCGTTGCAGTCGGTGGATGCTGATGGCAGCATCGCGCAGCACATTGCCGCGCAGCACATCATCGGCTGCGTGGTGCACGCCAGCTGCTCTACCAGCGCGCCCGGTGTGGCCCAGCACCACTTTGGCAACGGCCTCATCATCGGCGAGCCCAGCGGCGAACAAACACCGCGCGTGCTGGCGCTGCAGGCCTTGTTTGCCCAAGCGGGTTTCGACGCCAAAGTGTCGGAGCAAATTCAAAAAGACATCTGGTACAAGCTGTGGGGCAATATGACCATGAACCCCATCAGCGCCCTCACGGGTGCCACCACCGACAAGATTCTGGACGACGACCTGGTGCGCGGCTTTGTGTCTAGCATCATGCTGGAGGCCAAGGCCATTGGTGCGCGGATCGGCATCCCCATCGAGCAGCAGCCCGAAGACCGCCACATGGTCACCCGCAAACTCGGCGCATTCAAAACCTCGATGCTGCAAGACGTAGAAGCGGGAAAACCTGTGGAGCTGGACGCCCTGGTGGGTGCAGTGCACGAATTGGGCCGCTTGACGCAGGTGAGCACAGCGTATACCGATGCGCTGCTGGGTTTGGCGCGCTTGCATGCGCGCCAACGGGGTTTGTACTGAACGGCCTGAGCCACGGCACTGCCTAAACTGCCCAACAAAAAGGCTGCACATAGCAGCCTTTTTTGCGTCAACAGCTTAGGCGGCTTTACGCCGCATTCAACCAGTAACCTGCGTTGAACGGGCTGCTCATACGCAGCGCCAGGGGCGACACGTCTACCAGCTTGTCAGTGGGCATTTTTTCTGGCGCTTCGCCGCCGTCTACGCCTTCGGTAGGCACTACGGCTTTACCGTCAGACGCGCGGGCTACTGCAAACGAGTAGAAGCAGCGAAACGGGATCTTGCGGTCGCTCCAGTACTCGGACACATCTCGAAAGATGTCCAGCAACTGCTCGCGGGCTTCTTTGTCAAATTTGGCGTGCGCGGGCACATGCTCCAGCACCACGATAAAGCCAGGCTGGGTGCCAGACTTGTGCAGTGGGTCGGTCATGCAGTCGTACAGCGCGTCGTAGTTTTTACCAAAGTGCGCGGGCAGTTTGAATGCCGCTGCGATGGTGTCGAGCACGTCTTGCTTGGACTGTGCGTCACCTAGGGTGGCGTACAGAAAGTGGTGGCCCAGCTCGGTGGCTGCGGCTTGCAAATCGGCCACGCGGTGAGCGCGGATAGATTGCACAATATTGGATTTAACGGTACGAAGTGGCATAGTGCGCTCCGTTCTCTCTTCACAAAAAACTGACAATTAAAAAACTAATCTTGTCTGCGCATCAGTTGACAATGCGTTTAAAGCTCGCGTAGTGGTCGTCACTGTAGTAACAGGCCTCAGGCACAGTAGGTTGACTTCCACCGCACACAATTCTTTTGGCTCCCCGGGTGCGGGCATACGGCGTTTTCACCGTGTACTCGCGGTAGTAGCCGCGTTTTTGCGCGGGCAATATGCGCTCGCGGTTGCCAAAAACAACGCCATCCTTGTCGTAGGCAAACGGCCCACCTTTTAAAATCTGCTCGTAGGTCTCACGGCCCTGCTTGGGTAGATCACCCAAAGCGACCGTGGTTCCAGAAATAGCATCAGGTAACACGGGCCCTTTGGCCTGCGCTGCTGTGGTGACGGATAAAGCCCCCGTCAAAGCCAGCACACAAGCCAGCCCCAAACTAGCTACATGCATCACTACACGTTTCGCTACATGTGAATATGCGCCAGCCAATCGAAGAGCAAAAAAGCTTCTCACAGTCTCATTCCAGTGCAAGGGGGGTTAAGCTTTAACCCATTTTTTGATACCCGCCAACTCGGCGAGCGCGCTACAGAACCTGGCCCACCGAGGTGTTTGGCCTAAAAATTACGGGTAAACCCGCGATTCCAAGAACTCTATTGTCGCTGTAATCACAACAAAATGCAAGTGCCGTGTGCGACAAATGCCAGCTTAAAAGGGTTATTTTGTGTTGTTGCTTTAGTAGTTAGTTTGTACTAACTACTAAAATATTCCCTATCGAACTGCATTCGCATCCGCTACAGTCAGTGCTGTCATATTCACAATACGCCGTACCGTGGTACTGGCCGTGAGAATATGCACAGGTGCGGCGCAGCCTAACAACACTGGGCCAATGGCAATGTTGCCACCTGCCGCTGTTTTGAGCAGGTTGTAACTGATATTGGCTGCATCGATGTTGGGCAACACCAGCAAATTCGCCTCGCCCGCCAAGCTGCTGTGGGGCATGATGCTGCGTCGGGCGGTGGTGTCCAATGCCACGTCGCCATGCATTTCGCCGTCCACCTCCAGCCACGGCGCCTGCACGCGCAACAGGTCCAGCACCTGGCGCATTTTGACGGCACTGGGCTGGTTGCTGGAGCCAAAGTTGCTGTGACTGAGCAGCGCGGCTTTGGGTTTGATGCCAAAGCGCATCATCTCTTGCGCTGCCAAGGTGGTGATCTCGGCCAGCTCCTGGGCCGTGGGGTCGTAGTTGACATGGGTGTCGACTAAAAACACTTGGCGGTCTGGCAGCAGCAAACCGTTCATGCAGGCGTAGACCGGTACGCCAGGCGCAGCAGCGTGCGGCTGGCCTCGGCTCGGGCTTGCTGCGCGGTGGCCCAGCACTTGGTCGACGTACTGCAAATGCAGCGCGGTGGTGCCCCAGGTGCCGCAGATCATGCCGTCGGCATAGCCTTTATGCAGCATCATCGCGCCGATCAAGGTGAGGCGGCGGCGCATTTCTATTTTCGCCATCTGCACTGTCACGCCCTTGCGCTCAGTCATGCGGTGGTAGGTTTGCCAAAAATCGCGGTAGCGGTCGTCTTGCTCCACGTTCACTATGTCGTAGTCCGTGCCGGCTTGCAAGCGCAGGCCAAACTTGGTGATGCGCTCGGCTATCACGGCGGGGCGGCCAATCAAGGTGGGGCGGGCGATGCCCTCGTCCACCACGATCTGGCAGGCGCGCAGCACGCGCTCTTCTTCGCCCTCGGCATACACCACGCGCTTTTTAGTGGCCTTTTTAGCGGCCGCAAAAATCGGCTTCATCGTCGTGCCAGAGGCGTAGACAAAGCTTTGCAGTCGCTCGCGGTAGGCTTCCATATCGGCGATTGGGCGCAGTGCCACACCGCTGTCGGCTGCGGCTTTCGCCACGGCCGTGGCGATCATCATCATCAGGCGCGGATCAAACGGCTTGGGGATCAGGTAGTCAGGGCCAAAGGCCAGTTGCTCGCCCACATACGCGGCGGCGACCACATCGCTTTGCTCCTGCTGGGCAAGCTCGGCAATAGCGTGGACGGCGGCGATTTCCATCTCTATCGTGATGGTGGTGGCACCACAGTCCAGTGCGCCGCGAAAAATGTAGGGGAAACACAAGACGTTGTTGACTTGATTAGGATAGTCTGAACGGCCGGTGGCCATCACCACATCGCTGCGCACCGCGCGCACCTCTTCGGGGGTGATCTCGGGCGTGGGGTTGGCCAGCGCCAAGATCAGCGGCTTGGCCGCCATCTTTTTCACCATCTCGGGCTTAAGCACGCCGCCCGCGGACAGGCCCAGGAACACGTCGGCCCCTTCAATCACTTCGCTCAGCGTGCGTGCCGAGGTTTTTTGGGCAAACTGGATTTTGTCTTCGTCCATCAGCTCGGTGCGGCCTTCGTACACCACGCCGGCCAAGTCGGTGACAAAAATGTTTTCACGCGGAATACCCAGCTTGAGCAATAGGCCCAAGCACGCCAGCGCGGCTGCGCCAGCGCCACTGGTGACCAGCTTGATTTTTTTCGGGTCTTTGCCCACCACTTTCAGGCCGTTCAAAATCGCCGCTCCCACCACAATGGCGGTGCCGTGCTGGTCGTCATGGAACACCGGGATCTTCATGCGCTCGCGCAGCTTGCGCTCTACGTAGAAGCAGTCGGGAGCTTTGATGTCTTCCAGATTGATACCGCCAAAGGTAGGCTCCAGGGCGGCGATGATGTCCACCAGCTTGTCCAGGTCATTCTTCTCGTTGATCTCGATGTCAAACACATCAATGCCCGCGAACTTCTTGAACAAAACCGCCTTGCCTTCCATCACCGGCTTGGCCGCCAGCGGGCCAATGTCGCCCAGGCCGAGTACGGCGGTGCCGTTGGTGATAACGGCTACCAAATTGCCGCGTGCGGTGTACTTGAACGCATTGTTGGGGTCTTTGACGATTTCTTCGCACGGCGCGGCCACACCGGGCGTGTAGGCCAGCGCCAAGTCGTGTTGGTTGATCAGCTGTTTGGTGGCTGCGATGGCGATCTTGCCGGGCGTGGGAAACTCATGGTATTCCAGCGCGGCGCGGCGCAACTCAGCGCGTTTTTCTTCGGTATTGCTTGGGGCAGTGTCGTTCATCGAGGGCATGGGGTCTCCAACTTGCGCGTCAGTTCATGTAAAGGTGTGCGATTGTAGTCCTGCTTACTGGCAAACCCTCGTACGGGAATATGCGTAAAAGGCATTAGCTGATATGACTTTTTGGGGCGCTATGTGAGGTGCAGTGGGTCACTGCCGAGTTGTGTATGGAGTTGGCGCTGTTGGGTTGGAATCGGTTGCTTTTGTTTTGTACGGGATCAGGTCGGCGGCGCACTTAGCTCCGCGGC
>JAYVDN010000276.1:0-3070 GCA_043749385.1 Polaromonas sp. | reverse complement strand
GCTTTATCTACGCGCCATCGACCATCCTGGCGTATCTCAATGGGCGGGGTAAACCCGAGCATTCGGTGGGGCATAACCCGATGGGGGCCGGCTCGGTGTTTGCGCTGCTGGGCTTTTTACTGCTGCAAGTGGCCAGTGGCCTGTTCAGCGACGACGATATTGCTTTCCAGGGGCCGTTGGCCAAGTTTGTGTCCAGTGCGCGCGTGAGTTCAGCGACGTGGTACCACAAAGAGGTAGGCAGCAAAGTGCTGATTGCCTTGATCGTGCTGCATATTGCCGCGATTTTGTTTTACCTCTACAAGAAAAAAGAAAACCTCATCCGTCCCATGCTGAACGGTGACAAGCCGTTGGTACTGCCGGTGCTGCCCTCGCGCGACGACGCGGCCTCCCGCGCCGCAGCCGCCGTCGTGCTGGCGCTGTGCGCCGCAGTGGTCTGGTGGGTGGTCAAGCTGGGTGCTTGACGGACGGGCGGACCGGCAAAGTTCTTGCCGCCAGAGGCTGAAACCGGCTACCATGCACCCTCTGACTCTTTGACGAAAAGGCCCCGACCATGAACGCCCGTGTCCCCGCCCCTTTGCTGCATACTGCCGACGCGCTCTCGCATGTCACCCACGCCTGGGATAGCGACATCACCCAGCGCATCACCGACTACATCGCCATCCCCGCCAAGTCCCCCGGCTTTGACGCTGACTGGGCTGCCCACGGCTACATCGACACGGTGATGCGCCAAGCCGCCGAGTGGGTAGAGGCGCAAAAAGTACCCGGCCTGAAATTGGAAGTGCTGCGCCTTGCCAAACCCGATGGCACGCCGCGCACGCCGGTGCTGTTTTTTGAGATCCCGGCGCACCAGAGCACCTCACCACAAACCGTGCTGATGTACGGCCACTTGGACAAGCAGCCCGAGTTCAGCGGCTGGCGCAATGACTTAGGGCCCTGGACGGCCAAGCTGGAAACCGGCAAAGACGGTGCCGCGCGCCTGTACGGGCGCGGTGGCGCAGACGACGGCTATGCCGTGTATGCATCGATTGCCGCCGTCAAAGCGCTCAAGGCGCAAAACGCGCCCCATCCCCGCATTGTAGGTTTGGTCGAGACTTGCGAAGAGTCAGGCTCCTACGACCTGCTGCCCTATGTGGATGCCCTGAAAACGCGGCTAGGCGATGTGTCCCTGGTGGTGTGCCTGGACTCGGGCGCGGGCAACTACGACCAGCTGTGGATGACCACCAGCCTGCGCGGCATGGCCAGCGGGGTGCTCAAGGTAGAAATATTGACCGAAGGCGTGCACTCGGGCGACGCCAGCGGCCTGGTGCCGTCGAGCTTTCGTATCATGCGCCAAGTGCTCGACCGCTTGGAAGACAGCGCCACTGGCCGGCTGCTGCCCGCCAGTTTCCATTGCGAGGTGCCCTTTGAGCGTTTGCAGCAGGCCAAAGCCACGGCAGAGATTTTGGGCGACGAGCTGCACAAACGCTTCCCCTGGGCGCACTACGACTGCGGCGGCTCGACCACCTTTGCCTTGCCCACCACCACCGACCCGCTGCAAGCGCTGCTCAGCCGCACTTGGGCACCGACCCTGAGCGTCACCGGCGCGGAGGGCTTCCCGGCCCTCAAAGACGCAGGCAATGTGCTGCGTCCCTACACCGCCTTCAAACTCTCTTTGCGCCTGCCGCCATTGGTCGAGGCCGCCCAAGCCGTGCAGCAGCTCAAAGCCTTGCTGGAAGACAATGCGCCGTACCAAGCCAAGGTCACCTTCGAATCCGCAGGCGGTGCCACCGGCTGGAACGCCCCCAGCACCGCGCCATGGTTTGATGCTGCGCTCAACGCTGCCAGCAACGCCCATTACGGCGCGCCCTGCGGCTACATTGGCCAGGGCGGCACCATCCCGCTGATGAACATGCTGTCCAAAGGTTTTCCCAAAGCGCAAATGATGGTCTGCGGCGTGCTGGGCCCCAAAAGCAACGCCCACGGGCCGAATGAGTTTTTACATATCGACTATGCCAAAAAACTCACCGCTGCCGTGGCCAGCGTGATTGCGGCCCATCCTTGACCAAACTCCGGGGTAAAGGCGTGACAGGAAGTAACGCGCAGTGTAGACTGTTGCGATGAGTGATTCGTACCTTTCACCCCTCACCGCCAGTGATGGCGACATTATTGCTGTGCAAGACTGGCCGTTTACCGACAATGGCCTGGACGACGACCGGCCACGCGGCACGGTGCTGATCGTGCATGGCCTGGGCGAGCACGCAGCCCGCTACGCCCAAACCGCCGACGCCATGAACAGCTGGGGTTACACCGTGCGCAGCTACGACCAGTATGGCCACGGCGACTCGGGTGGCAGGCGCGGCGCGCTGTCAAGCGATACACGCTTGCTCAATGATTTGGCCGACGTGATAGACGGCACGCGCCGCCTGATGGCACCCAACGAACCGCTGATCTTGCTGGGCCACAGCATGGGCGGCGTGGTAGCGACGCAGTTTGTGCTGCGCAAAATGCGCCCCGTGGAGGGCCTGGTACTCAGCTCGCCAGGGTTTGACCCGGGGCTCAGTGGCATGCAAAAAATGCTCTTGGCCACCATGCCCCTGATCGCACCGAATTTGCGCGTAAGCAATGGTTTGAAATTGCAGTACCTGTGCCGAGACCCTTCGGTTCTCAAAGCTTACCGCGACGACCCGTTGGTGCACAACCGCATCAGCGTACGCCTGGCCAAGTGGATCGCCACACGGGGTGCTGCGTGCATTGCCCAGGCCGCCACACTGGCGACACCTACGCTGCTACTGTATGCGGGTGCAGACCGCATGGTCAACCCCGCGGGCAGCAGTGCTTTTGCGCAAGCGGCTCCTGCCCGATGGGGGCATGTGCAGTGCTTTGACGACATGTACCACGAGATACTGAACGATACAGAGCGCGAAGAAGTATTGGTCGTCATCCAGCATTGGCTAGAGCGGCTGCACACTATTATTTAGCTGCCAATTGAATACATTTTTGGCTCTTTTCCGTTTCGGGTGGCATACAACTATCCACACTCCTCTTAGGGTATTGTATTGACACCCCCATACCTAGGAGAAACGGAGATGCA
>JAYVDN010000275.1:0-6758 GCA_043749385.1 Polaromonas sp. | reverse complement strand
GTCTGCGTCAAACGCGTCGTTGGACGGGGTGACGGGGGCCAGGCGGATGGCAGTGCGGCCACCGCCAATGACGCTCGTGATGCCGCGCACCACCTCCAGCAGCAGGCGGGCGCGGTTTTCCAGGCTGCCGCCGTAGGCGTCCTGGCGTTGGTTGGAGCCGCTCTTTAAAAACTGGTCGAGCAGGTAGCCGTTGGCTCCGTGGATTTCTACGCCATCAAAGCCCGCAACGTCGATGGCTGCGCGCGCGGCGCTGACATAGCTTTGCACAATACCGGGCAGCTCGTCCAAGCCTAGTGCACGGGGCTCAGAAGTCTCTACAAAGCCGGGCACCCCGTCTCTGATGAGCACGGTCTTGGTTTTGGCCGTGATGGCCGATGGCGCTACGGGAGCGCCACCGCCGGGCTGCAGGTCTACATGCGATACACGGCCCACATGCCACAGCTGCACGACGATTTTGCCGCCTGCGGCATGTACCGATTGGGTGACGTGCTTCCAGCCCTCTAGCTGGTCTGGGCCGTACAGACCCGGCACGTCAGAGTAGCCTTGGCCTTGGTGGCTGATGGCGGTGGCCTCGGTGATCAGCAGGCCAGCGCTGGCACGCTGGGTGTAGTACTGCGCCATCAGCGGTGTGGGCACCGCGCCGGGGGCGCGGTTGCGCGTGAGCGGGGCCATGACGATGCGGTTAGCGAGCTGCAGAGTGCCTGCGGTGACCGGGTCGAAAAGGCTGGGGTGAGAGGCTTGCATGGGTGCGTTGGAATGTGTGAGGCAGAAGAAAAAGGAGGAGGAAAATACGTAACAATGGGTGGCGTGCAGCACAAAATAGGGCTATGCCTTTGCGGCCTGCATCATAACGGCGCCGCGCGCTTGGCCGCTGTCTGGGTGTCTCCAAGTTGATGGGGGTAACCCGTATGGCCTGTTCGCTCGATATGATGGCGCTGCATTGAGGCAAATACTACAGCCGGTACGGCAGAAAGAAAAACACTATGAACTCCACTAAAAAAGTAGCCATCGTTACCGGCGCTGGCACCGGCGTAGGCAAAGCCACCGCGCTGGCGCTGTTGGCCGACGGCTGGTGCGTAGCACTGGCCGGGCGCAGGCCCGAGCCTTTGGCGCAGGCTATTGCGCAGTCGGGTGCGGCAGACCGCGCCTTGGCTGTATCTACCGATGTGTCCGATCCGGCATCGGTACAGGCGCTGTTTGAGGGCACCGCCAAAGCCTTTGGCAGCGTAGACTTGCTGTTCAACAACGCGGGTGTCAATGCCCCCGGCATACCGCTGGAAGACTTGACGTTGGCGCAGTGGAAGAACGTGGTGGACATTAACTTTACCGGCATGTTTCTGTGCATCCAGCAGGCTTTCCGCACCATGAAGGCGCAAACCCCTCAGGGCGGGCGCATTATCAACAACGGCTCGATCTCAGCCCACGCGCCACGGCCTAACTCGATTGCTTATACCGCCACCAAGCATGGCGTGATAGGCCTAACCAAAACCGCGTCGTTGGATGGCCGTAAATACAACATTGCCGTAGGCCAAATAGACATAGGCAACGCCGCCACTGAAATGGCCGCCCGCATGGCCACAGGCGTGATGCAAGCCAACGGCGAAGTCGCCATCGAGCCGCTGATGGACGTGAACGTTGTGGCCCAGTCGGTGCTGTACATGGCCAACTTGCCGCTAGAGGCCAATGTGCTGTTCCACACGGTGATGGCTACACGCATGCCGTTTGTGGGGCGCGGTTGATTAGCTGTTTGGTTGCTGCTAAATTTATAGCTGCTCCCGCGATAGTCTATTGGCCTGGCGATCGTTTTCAATACAAAAAATCGGAATATCGTGCGCAGTTGCCAAGGTGTCAAGCTCCACGCAACTGCGAGAAGCAAAGAAGGCGGACAATGCCTGTTGCGTTGCAGGACTCAGCATCGCAGCCATGTCGCTGTGCGCAATGCCAGCCACTTTGCACAGCGCTGCTGCAAAGTGCGGTTCTAGCGCGGCGACGGTTGCGCGGCCATCTTTGCAGGGGTACACGCGGTAGCCCGCATGCGCGCCGCCTACGGCACCGGTGGGCAAGGTCAGGCCCCAGTTGCGGGGTAGGGCCAGGTAGGCTGCAGCGTCGGACAACGCTATCTCTTGGTACGTCGCCATGCCTTGGGTTTTTTGCAGCAGCACGGCTTTCAGCACGGCCTCGCTTGCAGCCAAAGAGCCTGCCATGTCGGCGTACAGCGTAGCAGGCAGCTCGGTGCTGGTAATCAGGCCGTTCTCGGCCAAATAGGTCAGGTCATGGCCCGGCTCTTCGGCGCGCGCGCCGGGGCTGCCGACGATGCACACCATACTGAGCTGCGGGTGGCGGGTGTGCAAATTGCCCCAGTCCAGTCCCAGTTTGCGCAGTGCCGATGGCCGAAACGAAGTGAGCAGCACCTGCGCCTGCGCCAGCTCGGCGTGCAAGTCGGTTTGGCCCTCGGGCGCTTTTAAATCCAGTGTGACCAATCGCATGCCCGCATGCATCTGCGCATAGGCTGCAGGGTTGTAGTGGCGCATTGGGTCGCCAGCGGGGCTGTCCACCTTGATGCACTCTGCGCCCATGCCCTGCAAGCGCATCATGGCTGCGGGGCCGGGCAGATTAAGTGCAAGGCTGATGATGCGGGTGCCGTGCAGGGGCTTGAGGGATGGTAAGGGTGAAGTCTGTGGTGTCATGCGAATTGTTTAACCTTTTAGGCCGTTAGACCAACAGAGTATTTCGGGGCCAGCTATCAAGTTTGTAGTACATATCTAATTTTTAGAAGACCGCGATGTGCCTTACGGTGATTGGTTTGAGTGACGCTCTCACTCTGGCGCTTTCACGTTACCCGGCTAGCAATGACCAGAACTCAATCTCTCGAATCTCACCAGAGATTATGTAGCCGGGTTTGTCAAAGTAATAATAGAACTCATTGTGCAAATAGTTCTCCAGATCGCAGCCATAGTAAATGATATCGGTTTGATGGACTGAAAAAACAGGATTGCCAGATGCGTGAGGACGATCCGGCATGTACCGGTGGCCACAGATGGGGATTAACTTGGGAGCACTTGCAACGCGGCTGCGCAGTTGCTCGTATGCGGCTGCATCTTCTTTGGGTTTGACGCCCCATTCTCGTGGCCAAAAAACACTATTTTGGACGTCAAACCAGATGCCCTCCAGTGGGCCTGAAAGCGACCGCTCAAGCTCTGGATCGTTTTGATTGCGCCAATTTGGAAAACCCAAGTTGGTAGGCAATGCGAACATCAATAGGCTGCGTAAATCTTCAGGGAAAACAAAACCAAAGCGCTGTTCGACCTGCCCAATCTCTTGAGACGTGAGGCCAGCCTCGAAAATGACACCTGCATTTTCCAAAGCTGTACGAATGGAGTCGAGGTTCATGCTAGATGATGAAAAATCAGTGAATAAGCCAAGTTCTTAAACTTCATAAACTCACGCGCCCAGCATTTTCTTTAACTCACCGTTGTCGATCAATGCTTGCAAGTCATTTGCGCCGCCTACCAGCGTCCCCTTCACAAACACCATCGGAAAAGTAGGCCAGCCGCACCACATTTTCAAAGCATTGCGACGATTCCAGTTATTGAAATAGTTGCCGTACTCAAGGTATTTGTACGGCTGCTTTGCCAGGTCAAGTGCTTTGCGTGCTTTTTTAGGAAAAGGGTTTAGGCCCATGCCTACGACGACCACCGCGTTGTCTTTTACCGCCGCCATCACTTCTTGAACGATGGTCTGTTGATGATCAGCAATTTTGCTTCGAATGGCGGGATGGATATGGGTTTCATCAAGGAGGCGGCGTGGCATGGGAGGTTCCAAAATGTATGCGTAGTGCTTCGATGGTACAGCCAGCTTGCGGTATAGCAAGGGCTTGGTCACCTGGCTGGTAGCAAAGGGTTTAAAAGCAGGGCCGCATACCGCGCAGGCTGCTCAATATCTGGGAAATGCCCGCAGTCGTCAAACTGCACGATGTTTGCATTCACAGCGCAGTCCCGCAGCGACAGTGCTTGGGTGGTTTTGTGCGAATGGTCTAGCGCGCCCCAAACGAGGGTGCATGGCGTGGTCACACCATGCAGCGATGCAGGTGCCTCTCGCGCCAAGCCTTGCACCACGCCCGCCAGGCAAAAGCACGCACCGCCGTTAAAGGCGTTCAGTGTCTTCTCTTGGTAGGGCGCTGCATCCGTGCTGCGGGGCAGCGCAATGCGGTACCAGCTGCGCGCCGCCTTGCGTTTAAACAACCAACCTGTCAACTGCCCCAGCACGGGCACGCGCAGTGGCCATGGCACAACCCAACTCGTCCATGCATGCATTGCAGTAAGCGATGGTGTTTGCGACAGCACCAGACGCGTAATGCGCTGCGGTGCCATCTGCGCGGCACGCAGCGCGTAAAAACCGTTGGCGCAGCTAAACGCCAGCGTTGCGGTGTCAATCTGCAAAGCATCCATTACCCCCAGCACGGCCTGCGCACCTTGGTCTAGCGAATGGGTGTACGAGGCCTGCGGTATGGAGAACCCAAAGCCCGGCATGTCAAAACACACTACGCGCAGGTGTGGCGTAAGTAGTGCGATCAATTCGCTGTAATGCTCAATGACGTTGGGGCAGTCGGGGACGAGGATAACGCAGGGTTTGTTTGAGTTGAGTTCAATGTCCGAGTCGTAGGTGCGGAGGGAGCCTACGGGAGTGGCGACGCTGAAAGTTGAATGGATGTTCGCTTTGCCTTTTCGATGCAAGGCAGAAAAGCGAGCAAGTAGGCTATCAATGTATGTACTAAACATCGCTCAAATACAAAGAGGCATTTGCAAACTGCTGCGTCCAAAATCCGTGAAGTTGGCCGTTTGCATAACTGGATGCTTTCTCTCTTAGCTGCTTAATGTGCCCTTTAGCAGTTTCTTTTAGCCCTTCAATAGCCTTTTTGCGAGAGTCTGCCGAGATCCGCGGTAGAAGTGATTTGGCAATTAAATGGGCCTTCAATCGACCATCATTTCGATGGTCATCTGGAATGAAAAGTTTTTCTTGAATATCAGCCGCAG
The DNA here is from genome assembly GCA_043749385.1 of Polaromonas sp. Taxonomy (GTDB): domain Bacteria; phylum Pseudomonadota; class Gammaproteobacteria; order Burkholderiales; family Burkholderiaceae_C; genus JAAFIP01. The sequence continues at coordinate 1,725 of JAYVDN010000275.1, read as the reverse complement.
TGATTGAAAAAAGCGTTCGTAAGTGTGGTGTATCCAAGACAATAAAACCGTATTCATGGGCGTGTTCACCGGTGGGGATGAGTTGATCCTCGACGATCAATAAGTAACCATCGTCTTGTAAAGCCCTGATAATGAGAGATTGCGTAGAAAATAATGCAAGCCAATTATGTGGGGAAATTTCGTGGAGCACATTGCACAGGCTGACCACTGAAATACTGCCATCATCCTTATGGCTGAAAAATTCCTCCGGCGTATTGAAGTATCGAGGCTTCTCCACTGGGAAATGCATCTTTATCACTGCCTGGCAAGCTTCTTTGTCCGTCGCGTTGAGATCAAAAGCGTAGTAATCAGGTAGTTGGGAGCCTGTATTTTGATGTGCGCTTAGCCCTGCGCCTAATCCGTCCAATAACCGTCCCTTACCAGCACCAAAATCCAGCAGGCTAAGTGGCCCACCCTTTGCAAGCTGGGATATGATTTTTTGAACCTGCGTAACCTGTGGGTCATTGGCCCCACCATCTATCACCTTTGGTGGCAGCAGGCTTTCGCTTGCATAGTTGATGGTTGCTAATTGGGCTGGTAGGCCTGTGAATGCGTTGAGTTGATTAATGCGCTCATCAGTACCCAGCAGAGTGGCAAGTACTTTTTCTGGTTGTCTCCCCGCGTGGTATGCGGCACCATCCTCTACATACCAGAGTGCCATCGGATCAATGCCGGAGACGTACGCTAGCAATGGAATTGAGTGCGTGGCAATCCAAATTTGTGAATTCCCAGTGGCTTTATAAAGGGAATCTAAAAGATCAATGGCAGCCGAGGGGTGCAAATGATTTTCTGGTTCATCTAGTATGAACACAGTGTTATCAAAATCGCTGCGTTGTGAATGCAATGCTGTGCAAAGTTGCAAAATGATTTTTTCACCATCCGATAGGCCACTGTCTGAGATGGGTTTTCCAAAAAGTGTAGGCTCACCGTCAATGTTGCGACTTAATGAAGTGCTCAACAACCGATTAACGATTGCTAAAAAACTTTCGTATTCTTGAACTGCGGCTACCTTCTCAACAACTGTTCCTGAAAATCGCTGATGATCCGCATTCCACCAGCGTGCCTGCAATTGCTGTATGTAAAACAGGCAGTTCTGTTCGTAGCCAACGAGTCCTGGCAATTTGGCATGGTCAAATCTTGTGATTAATTCTCGACTTGGGTGTTGTCTTGGATCCTGAAGATCAAGTACCTTAGGTACAAAGCGAATTGCTCTAAATTTCGAAGTACTATTGGTAGAGACAACTCTGTTGAATGCCATTTCAAGTTGATCACGCATAGTTTGGATTACGCCTTCCCAAGCGCTCCTACTATTGTTCGTAGGATAATTTTTGATCGCGATTTCATTGTCAGCTATCGTTTGATGGAATCTTGGAACCTCGTCAATAATTCCGAATCGGAAATTGACAATGTATTCCAGCTTATTCAATATTCGAGATTTTCCTGCCCCATTCTTTCCTGCAATAGCCACCATGCGTCCTAGCCGAGACATGCGAATTTCTTTTAAACCAAGGTCTGCAACTTCCTTTTCTGGTACGAAAAAGCTGGTGATGAGGGTCATTTTTGAGATGGTGTAATTGATGTATTGCTTCACTGCCGTCCGGTCAAAAGTCGAACAAAATCAACTGCTTAGAGCTGACTGGATCGTCAATTTGTAGCTCATCGCCCTGCAAGGCGCATGAAACCTGG
>JAYVDN010000274.1:0-2019 GCA_043749385.1 Polaromonas sp. | reverse complement strand
GAGAAATTCACCAACGCGCCATCCACGCCGTCCATTGACGTGCCCGACATCAAACCTATGTACAAATCAGTCATGCGTGCAATGGTACACGCCAGCGCGTTGAAAAACTCCAGACACGCAGAGCCAACTTATTTGTATCCCACCCGGTCCAACATTTGCTGCACTTTGACCTGGTTCATTCCCACTACGCTGATGGGGATGGTCTCGGACTTAAAGTTGCCCCCGGTCATGGTTTGCAACGCAGGGTTGCTCACGGTGATGCCTTTGGCAGCGGGCCATTCGTTGTTGCCGTTGGCAAAATAGTCTTGTGCTTCTTTGCTGGCCAGGTACTCTAAAAACTTCACCGCGTTAGCAGGGTTTTTGGCATTTTTTGCCATCGCCCCACCGGCGATGTTCATGTGCGTGCCCCAGGTAGCCTGGTTGGGGAAGACGATGCCTACTTTGTCCATCACTGCTTTGTCCTCTGGCGCGCTGGAGCGCAGCAGGCGGGCGATGTAGTAGGTGTTAGACAGCGCTATGCCGCACTCGCCACTGGCCACGGCTTTGATCTGGTCAGTGTCGCCGCCCTTGGGTGAGCGTGCCATATTGCCCACCATGCCTTTGAGCCAGGCCTCGGCAGCGTTCGCGCCGATATGCTCGGTAACGGCACCAAACAAGCTCAGGTTGTACGGGTGCGAACCTGAGCGGGTGCACACCAGGCCTTTGTTTTTGGCGTCGCCTAGCTCTTCGTAGGTGTCCACATCTTCGCGCTTCACCCGAGATTTGTCATACACCACCACACGCGCGCGGGTGCTAAAGCCAAACCACGGCGTGCCCTCGGCGCTGGCTTTGCCGCGCAACTGCTGGGGGATAGCCTCGTCCAGCAGCTTGGATTTAACTGGTGCAAACAAGCCGTCCACCTCGGCACGCCACAGGCGCGCAGCGTCTACCAACAAGATCACGTCGGCAGGCGATGCCGTGCCCTCGGCTTTCAGGCGCTGCAAAATGCCCGCGTCGTCTGCGTCGACACGGTTGATTTTGATGCCCGTGGCCTTGGTAAAGCCGCCATACAACTGCTCGTCGCCCGGGTAGTGGCGGGCCGAGTAAATATTGAGCACGCTTTCTTGCGCCAGCGCGGGCTGCACGCCGCCCAGGCCGGCAACCAGTGCGGCGACGGCGAGCGAGGTGGTCAAAAGGGTGGAGCGTAGTTTTTTCATACAAAGATTTCCTGGTAAAAAATAAAAGAAAAGTAATTAAGCTTGAAGGGCAGGGTGGTTTATTTGGTCAAGATGAGCTTTCCCAGCTTGGTGGCCTGCAAGGTGTAAAGCATGCCGTTATGGGTTATGGCCACCGATTTTTGTCCGCGCAAAAGGCTAGCGCTTGGCACGGGGGCTTGAACCCTCCCGTTAGAGCTAGCGCTAGGGCGCGCGGGAAAGGCGTTGGTGGCTTGGTGCGCGGTTGAAAAAGATGCTATGTCATCCATGGGTGCAAAAAATAGAAGTGTAATTGCAAATGAGAATGATTATCATATACTATTGAGATTGACTTGGCAAGTGCAGTTCTTTTTGCCGCCAAGTCCTTCCTTAGCCAGTGCGGCAGGGCCTTATGGTCTGCCTAGCCAGCCAGTTTTATTGTGTATGCACCCAATGAAAGGCAAGCGCTATGGCCTGCAACCGCCCTGACCAACCCCCATTCCCTCACGCCATCCACAGCGACATTGACGTGGAGCTGCCCTGCATCGACGGCATGCTGGCTGGCACTTTGGCACTGATGACTGGCTATGCCGAGCACCAATGCGAGCAGGGCAATGCCCACTGCCGCAACCTGCTGGCCAAAAAGATCGTCTCGAACCTGTACTTTTTAGCCAGCCATCCGCAAATGCCCAGCACCATGGCTTTAGTCATGCGCAATCTGCAAAACCACTGGCACACCCTTAGCGCGCTCGGGGTGCTAGAGAGTGGGACAAGTGCCGGGCCAAGCGGGCAAAGTGCTGCACCCTCAGCTTCAGCAGCCCAGCCTTCTGGCCCTGCAGCACCAGCG
>JAYVDN010000273.1:0-4246 GCA_043749385.1 Polaromonas sp. | reverse complement strand
CTGCAGCCACTCTGGCGGCGCGTACAGACATGTGGAAGGCATGTCGCCGCCGCACACTTGCTCTGTGCCGCGCAGCGTGCGGGTGTCGACCACCACGCGCAGCTCGCCGCTGCGCTCTAGCTGGGTGATCAATGGGTCGGTGTAGCACAAGGCGTCAATCTGGCCTGCGCGAAGGGCGGCTTGTGCACCGTTGGGCGTGCCCACGCTGACAAAACCCATCTCACTTAAGCGCAGCCCTGCCCGTGACAATGCGGCGTGCGCCACCGTATGGGTGGGCGTGCCAGGCGCCATGATACCGATTTTTTTGCCCCGCAGTTCCACTAGCGAACGAAAGCTGCGCATATTTTTAGTCGACACGCCCAGCATGATTTGCGGCGCACGCCCTTGCAGCACAAATGCCGTAAAAGATTGCCCTTTGGCTTGCAGCGCCAGCGTGTTTTCTACCCAGCCACTGACTATGTCGGCACCACCGCCCGCCGTGCTGGCCATCTGCTGGGCGCGCACCAGGCTGGGCACATCCTGCACCTCCACATCAAGCCCCTCGGTTTGAAAAAACCCCATTTGCTCGGCCACTGTGAGCGGCAAGTAAGGCAGGGCAGCTTTGTTGGCTACAGCAATAGTGAGGCTGCGTTTTTCAAGCTTGCTGGTTTGCGCGCTATGGGCTGGGCCCGATGCGGCTGCGGTTGGCGCGCGCGGCACGGCATCATCGAGTGCAAAAACGCGGCCCGCATACGCTACCGCCGCCAACGCGGCTAGGTGAGCAGCACCCACGGCCCACGTACGGCGCGTGCATACTGCGGGGCTGGCGCAGGCGGGCTGTGCGTCCACGCAATTGCCTTTTGTCCCCTGTCGTTTAATACCCATTTGACGAGCTTACCCAAGAGTAAAAAAGTGCGCATCGGGAATGTTCCCAAGCGGGTTTTTACGTAAGCACAGACCAGAGGATTCGTATCAAAAAGCAACGGGCTCGACGCAACCTGTCACACGGCCCACAGTCACTGTAGGCATAGGCGTTAGCGATAACCCAAGAACAGGATAATGATGTTGACCACGAGCGCAGCTATCCACACCCCCGTGCGGGCTTTGGCCATATCGCCCAAGTACATGATGATGTACAGCGCGCGCAGCAAAAGCCATAAAAAACAAAAAATATCCACCCGCGCTTGCACCGCCCCCAACTGGTGGGCAATGATGACGGCCACAAAAAAGAACGGCAGCGCCTCAAAGGTATTGGCCTGCGCTGCGTTGGCGCGGGCGCGCCAGTCGGTTTGCCGGGCCAGCCAAGCGCGCGGATCATGGTTGTCATAGCCGCCCTCGCGGCGCGGTGTGCTAAAGGTGCCTGACTTGGCAATGCCCGCGCAAACAATGGGCAGCGTAGCAGCCACCAGCAAGCACCAGTATGCCAAGGTAAAGTGGGCGTTGTTCATCATATATCCTTGAAATTTAGAGATGTTTTTGGCTTACAGCCCAATAGAGTGTCGCGGGAGCAGCTATTGAAATTATAGCTATAATCCGTGTGAATTTTCCTTGAAAATTCGTGCCGTAGTGCATTTTATGTACGGGCTATTCATGGCTGGGGCACCCAAGCGCCGCCCTTCAGGTCAAAATAGTGCCACAGTTTTTTGAGATACTGACAGTAAACTACCTTGCAAATATCCCAACATTAGCCAACCCGCTGCAACTACCTTTATGCAAATTGTGACCTCACACTGCGCTGTCCTGCAGCGGCTTGGCGCAAAGCCGCGCTGGGGTGTGGAGTCTCTGGCAAAGTGTTTCGTCAGATGTTTGGTTGCAGTGTGGGCACACGGCGCTTTGGCAGTCAGTGTGGTGGATGTGCAAACCTCGCGCCAGGGGGATTTGATCGAGGTGCGTGCCAAGGCCACGATCAAAGCGCCGATGGAGCTGGTGTGGGGGACCTTGACCGACTACGAGCGTTTGCCAGAATTCATCCCCGGCCTGAAGAAAAGCCGCATCATTGCCCGCAAAGGCGCGACCGCCACCGTCGAACAGTCGGGTGTAGCGCAGTTTTTGTTTTTGACCGTGCCCATTGAGATTACCCTGGAGTCCACCGAGCACCCACCCCACCATATTGAGGTGCGGCGTGTGGCGGGCACTGTGCGCCAACTGCAGGGCCGCTACGAGACGCAAGCCATGCCAGACCATAGCTATGTGCAGTTGCGCTGGACAGGCTCGATCGAGCCAGAAAACCGCCTGCCACCGCTTGTCGGCGAGTCGATCATGCGCCAGTCTATCCTGAGCCAGTTTACCGGCATGGTGCGCGAAATAGAGCGGCGCGAGGCGGTGCGCAAACAGCCCGCGCCAGCGACCCTGCCGACCAAACCTGCTGTGCCAGCCCCATCGCCGGTTGTTAACTCCGTGGCCGAGCCTGCTGCTACGCCAGCGCCCACCCCGGCCTCCCCACCCACGCAGCCCCCCACATCGCAATGAGTGCCACTGTCACAGCGCCGCCCACCGGCTATGCCCAAGCACTTGGCAAGGTCGGGGTTTCATGTACATGGGTACTGGCCCTGCTCATCAGCACCGGTTGCGCGATGCTGCCCAAGCCCCACCTGGTGGACCGCGCCAGCGCCCCACCCCCAACCATCGCCTGCGCTGACTGGTATGGCGCGCTGGATACGCAAATCGAGCTGGCGGGCGTGCGCGACGCAGGCGCAGCGCGTGTAGCGGGCTTTCCCCATCTCAGGGTCGACCGATTTACCGCCTCGCTGAAAGACGCCCTGCCCTCACAGGGGCCAAGCCCCCATGCAGCGGCGCTGGTACAGCGCTTACAACAGCTGGACACCGATGCCCGAAGTATGGAGATTGCCAACTTGCCTCCCGGGGCTCTGGCCCAGCTCGCGGGCAGTGCCGCGCCGCCACCCCCAAGCGCCCAGGTGCTGCAAAAGATGCAAGACTGCGCCCGCCAGCTCAGCGCCTACCATCTGGCCTCGGCCGAGCACACCGCCAGCCTGCTAGAGCGATTGGCCGTGCCTGACGACTACCGCACCAGCTACCGCCTGCTAGGCGCCTACGCACTCACCCGCTACCCCTTTGCCAGCGGTATCCGCCGCTTTGAGGCCGAACGCAGCGCCGTGTTTGCATCGGGGAGTGCCCCGCTCATCGGCGGTACCTCGCCCAACGACAGCACAGCGCCAAGCAGTGCCTCCACACTGCACCTGTCACCTCCCGCGCAGTTGCCCGCTAGCGCTTTAAGCGCCGTGCAAATCAGCCGCATGCTGGCCCCAGCAGCGCAAGATCCTTTGCGCGTTCCGGCCCCCACCCCAGACCAAGCGCAGCAGCTTTTGGCCCACTTCGCCCCCAGTTTCAGTCTGGCGATCGACAGCGACGACGACAAACCCGGCGCGCTCGTGTGGCGGCCCGGCCTAGCGCCTGCCAGCCCCGACACTCTGGAAGTAGACACGCAAACGCCCGTGGTCTACAGCCAAACAGCCTTCACACGCTACGGCCCGCACAGCCTGCTGCAACTGGTCTACACCCTGTGGTTCCCCGCCCGCCCTGTGGCACCGGGCAGCAAGCTCGACTTACTGGCCGGCAAGCTCGACGGCATCACCTGGCGCGTCACCTTGGCCCCGGACGGCACCCCCTTGGTGTATGACACCATCCACCCCTGCGGCTGCTACCACATGTTCTTTCCCACCCCGGCCGCGCAAGCCAAACCGGCACCCCAGCCAGGCATTGAATGGGCCTACATACCCCAGCCTTTGCCACACCTCAAAGAGCAGCAGCAACTGGTGGTGCATGTGGCCGCAGCTACCCATTACATTGACCGCGTCAGCGTTGAACCCACTCCATCTGCCTCCCCATCCCCTACAGCGCAGTACGCATGGCGCAGGTACGACAGCCTGCGCTCTCTGCCGACATCGGCATCCCAAGCTCTGGGCAAGCCCACCCACCGCAGCATCTTCGGCCCCGATGGTTTCATCGCAGACACCGACCGCGGCGAGCGCTTCATCTTTTGGCCCATGGGCATCCCCCGCGCAGGTGCCATGCGCCAGTGGGGCAAGCACGCCACCGCCTTTGTAGGGCGCAGGCATTTTGACGACGCCACGCTGATGGAGCAGCGCTTTGAGTTTGACCCGGTGCACTTCAAGCCCTGATAGCTGGGGCATTTGTTTACTGCCTAAACTCACTGCCGTCCGGTCAAAAGTCGAACAAAATCAACTGCTTAGAGCTGACTGGATCGTCAATTTGTAGCTCATCGCCCTGCAAGGCGCATGAAACCTGG